>DYNZ01000158.1 GCA_020720805.1 Leptospira biflexa
CGACCTACACTTGCCGTGAATAAATGGTAATTTTGCAATTTCCAAATCCCTAAATACAAAATCACTGGCTGCTTGCTGCAAAAACTTTAATTCTCTCCTCCAAGGTTAACAGTAATCTACATTCGCTCTTGCAAAATATCCCTTTGGCGCGAGGCGTTTAGAAGCGACTGATCCAGTGCACGGATAGGCACAAAATATTTTCTGTTTTTGTCTGCTGCCTCCGTTATCACATGCATTCCTTTGCTGTCTTCGGCGAAATAGAGGGTCTGAATATCATCGGGAAGTTTGGTGTTTAGCATAGTCGTCATAGTCGCTAAGTCGAGAACACAGATCTCATTACGGCCGCTGTATGCAAGTAACGCGAGATCACTACTCATGGTTATGTTATCCGCCGTAGTGCCGCCGCATCGCAATGATTTATTTTGCTTTCCACTCTGCCAATATAATTGCTCGCCTACCCAGAAAAAAGAAGATCCCGTGACGGATTTCACGTCATCATTGGTTTGGGAGGTGGTCACCTTCTCCCATGATTGCATATCATAGATACTCATATTTTCAAAACCAGTACGCAGAAAGAGCAAGGAACCGTCTGCAGACAAAGACATATCAGCGAATGAGTAATCTTGACCAACCTCAGTAGACAATGGACGAACATCCTGCAATGTATCAGCGGAAAGCAGATGAACGCCATGTTCAGATAAACCAATCAAAGAGCTGCTCTCCGGGGTAAAGAGGATTTGACGCGCATTTGACTCCACCATTTTTACGAGCGTGGGTGCCCCATCCGAGTAATCATACAGGGAGAGTTTGCGACTTTCATGCGGAGAAACAACATTTTCTGAATCAACAATTGAACTGATTGCCAAGCGAGCACCATCTGCGCGTAAAGCAAACCCATTGATACTATCGATCCCACCGATATCCACAACAGAGGTCTGAATTTCATTGTCTTGCAATTTGAGCCAGTAAATGGCGCGATGTCCTTGTTGTAACAAGGCAAGAGTTTTTTGATCACGGCTTGCCTGCAGATCATCAGGAAAGCTACCGAAGACAATATCGTCAAGTTCTTTGAGAAGCTGACCGGTACGGCCATCACGTATCTGAAGAATATCAATTTGCTTTTTGTCGGATAACGAATGCTTTCCCCAATAGGTAAGCAAATACCTGCCATGGGCCAACCATATCGCCTGGAAAAGAGGGCAATCATCGACAAAATTATCGAATAAAATCCGGTTGTCTTGTTGCAAGCTATCGACTATAGCTCCTTTTCTCTCTTTTGTTTGTACAAATAAGCGGTCCCCCGACTCTGTTGGTAGCGAAAAGAGAATATCAGTAACTGACAGTTGCTTTTCTTGCCAGAAAGGACTCATTTGCAAAACTTGTATGCGGCCTTCGCCGTCACCCAGAGCCACCAACCCGATCGCTTTATTACTGATAGCAACAGCACTAGGAGCATCAGTTGTATCATGAACATAGCTCACATGCAGGTCAGCAGTTAGCAATGCAACACTTTTTGCGCCCTGAATTGCTACTATTTGCTCATTTTCTGCGCTGCGGATATAATAGTTACCACTACCACGAACAAAACTTTCAACATTTCCATCACTTATAGTTATTCTTTTACTTTCAAAATCTCCCCCAACCAAAAGCTCGCCAGTCTCACCAAAAAGGAGGTCGCTGGCCTTCATATCGAAGCTTTGCTTGAGCACGCCCGTGGCACTTTCCCACATAAGAACTTTGGGGTATTCACGGCCACCTGCCGCTGCTACCAACGCTCCATCCGTGCTGAATGTGTATGAGTAAAGTCCCCCAACCGCCGATCGTGGAAGTTCGAGAGTCGATATCAAATCGCCCGTTGCCAAACTATAGATCCTACCGGCAACTCCGTTATTATCATCAGGGATCAAAACCCTCCTTCCATCATCGAACACGAGACCATCAACCCCTGCGTTTCCAGGGGCATCCTTGATGAGCATATTTCCTGCCTTGGTAGACCACACAGTGTAATAAGAACGCAAAGTTTCGCCTTGCATTTCTGACCTTTCTGCACTAAAAAATGCTCTGTTCGCCTGAGGATTCTGCTGCATAGGTGTATATGGTGCGTTTAATAAAAGTTCACCCCTTTTTGCTCCGCTCACAGCGTCAACCATGTCGACCGTTAATTGATGCGCTCCCTCATCATCGGATCCAAAATGATAGATGAATACTAATTGCCCTTCATTGTCAAACCAAACTGCTTCCAAATTTTTTACTTGCCACTGTTTTACTTGCCGCCAATCTTCTGTATTCCAAAGAACGATTTCGCCGGCCTCATCCGCGGCAATAAGACGATTGCCAACAGGACTGAAATCAAGAAGTTTGACAGGGTTGTTGAGTGTTAGGGTGGCAACAAGGCGATTGTTTGTAAATGCGCGATGCAAGGCAACCATAACATCACGAACCATAGGTCGTTCCGGAGTCGCAAGATTTAATGGTAACCCCTTGAGCGCGAGGTGCATGCCAACATTAGACCGTTTATCATCAATTTCTTCCTGAGCCTGCACCGCCAGTTTCACAGATTCTTCCCTTAGTTTTTCGGTTCGCTGGAGCTGCTCTTTTGAATATCCTCTGTACCAGACGCCCAAAACCGTTGCAGTTACAAGGAAAAATATGAAACACGCCTGAACAATCCTCCATCGTTTTCTGACTATCTCGCGACGTTTTAATATGTCGTAAGATACCCCGAGCAGACCAGCAAGCAATTTTAACAGAGAGTTTCTCTTACCATCCTTACCTGGTCGTGCATCGGCCGCAATGGGTTCGACTCGAGTTGAGGTAAGCTCCCCATCACTGCCAACATAAAAACGCACAGCATCAGGAAAACATTCCGGCAAGCCTGAATCAGGCATATCGGTGGCATTGGGCTCACCATCAACAATCAGGCAGAGGACACGGTTCTCCTTTCCCATGGCCTTGAAGGTACTGATTTCCTGATTGACCCAGATGGATCGAGCAGAGTTGGGCGAGCAAATAACAACGAGGTAACGAGATTGCCGCAAGGCATCATTGATGTTTTGTCCGAGATCAGAAGAACCAGGCAACTCCTCACGGTCACGAAAAACCGGGAAGAGTTTTTTGGGTATAGCACCATCACGCCCTTGCGTTCCAACCAGCTTTCTCGGTACTTTATAAGTTTCCAGGGCCTTGTGTAGCCAGTCACCCCATTTTTTATCTTGGTGGCTGTAACTGATAAACGCGAAATATTTGAATTGGGAAGAGATATCTGTCACTTTTGTTGGCTCCTCGCTGTTTTGCGTGGGTAGATGAATCTGGTTTCAAATGACGCGAACCCAGCTTTTGCGAATTGTCAGTGCTCAAGTCTCTGAGATTGAGCACTGCCGGAGGCGAGTCTGTACGGTTGCCGCCCCTTCGCCATCACCACTTTCAGGTCAGCATGAAGTGGCAGGGTAGTCAAGGCTGCGAGCGTTTTTGCTGGCACCCGAAGGGCCTGACCTCTACCGGCACGATACTCTCGTGCTCCTAATGACTCATATTACCAAGAAGAGCAGCCGACACGATCTGTTCCATAGCCACACTGACCAATAACATCCCCTCCCTCATCAACAGCAAGTATTTTCATAAGTCCATCAAGCTCTACCGTTCTTCTGATTTGAGCATCAACCCGCTCAGGGAAAAGTAAAATCAACTTATTGTCTCCCTCTACAATTATTTGAACCTCTTTGGACATTTTTTTCTTGGTCATTTGTAAACCTCCTGTGTTGAATTGTATAAAAACTCCCCAGAATGGGGAGGTAT
>DYNZ01000159.1 GCA_020720805.1 Leptospira biflexa
ACTCTGGCGACAAATTCCTTTTCTGAGTCGCGAAGATTTACGTTCGGCACAAGAAGCTTTGCTGAGTCGTTCCATTCCGAAGCAGCATGGAGGGATAAGAGTGGCAAGCACTTCCGGGTCAACCGGTAAGCCTGTATCCTTTTATAAGTCCGCATTGACCGACTTTTATTGGAGAGTATTTACCTTACGGGAACATCTCTGGCATAGGAGAAACCTACAGGGAAAACTGGCGATTATCAGGTATATCGGTGACACAAACGCCATTCCAGCAAATGGGATAAGGCAGCCAGGTTGGGGACCGTCAACAAGCTTGATCTTTGCTACCGGGGCATGTGTAATCCTGGACATCAGGAGAAGCATTCAAGAACAAGCTGTTTGGCTTTTTAGGGAGCAACCCAATTATATACTAACTTATCCCACAAATCTGATGGCTCTTGCGAAGTTCTTTGAAAAATCTGGGTATAAGTTAGAAAATCTACGGGAGATCTCCACCATAAGTGAGACAATGACCCCTGAAACTCGCTCGATTTGCCAAGAGGTATTCGGCGTCCCCATCAAAGACATGTATTCATCCACTGAAGTAGGTTATATTGCGCTGCAATGTCCAGAATATGAGCATTACCACGTCCAATCTGAAAACGTACTTGTCGAAATTTTGAAGGACAATAATGAGCCCTGCAACCCCGGTGAAATTGGCCGGGTGGTAATCACCAGCCTGCATAATTATGCCTCACCTCTGATTCGCTATGATATAGGAGATTATGCAGAGGTTGGCCCACCCTGTCCCTGTGGGCGAGGTTTACCGGTTATCAAACAGGTTATGGGGCGGGTCAGAAACATGCTGATCTTCCCGAACGGAGAACAGCATTGGCCCAGTTTGACATACAAAAATTTCCGTGACGTTGCACCCATCATACAGGCCCAACTCATCCAGCATACTTTGAATGAAATTGAGGCTCGTTTTGTTGTTGAACGGCCACTGTCACCCAATGAAGAGAAACAATTGAAAAAAGCGGTACAGGAAACTCTGGGCTACCCTTTTACGGTTTCGCTGGTTTTTGTTAATGCGATTCAGCGGGCCAGGGGAGGTAAATACGAAGAATTTATTTCTCATGTTTCCAATTAACTAAACATCCACAAGCTAAGCCGGTGACGTTAGCATCTATGTGAGACTATTAAAGCAACAAGCATTATGTCTAAGCAACAGAACAACAACGAGAGTATCACCTCAGCTCCGCATTACCTGGAATATATCTTAGCTATGAAAAAGAATATTTCTCTCCCTGAAATTCCTGCGCTATGCTTCATTAGCTATACGTCTGAACTGATCGCTCTTGCTCAGAAAACCTTTCCCCATTATTCAATTAATATAGGTTGTACCAACCCGACGTTCGTACATTTTTTCTTTCCCGATAACGGCACGCACTTTGCCATAGCGAGGGGGCAGCATGGATCTCCTATGGCTGCTGTGCTCATCGAGGAGCTAATTGCCCTCGGATTTGAAAAGTTTCTGGTTATTGGTGCCGCTGGCCATCCCACCAATGCAGCCACGGCTAAACTTCAGGTTGGAGATCTGGTGGTCGCAGAAAAGGCTTTTGTCCATGAGGGAACCTCCCACCACTATATCCATGGCATGACGGAGTCTAACTCAGATGCCAATTTGCTGTTACTTCTTTGTGGCGCCTTGACAACCCGTGATATTCCATTTGCCCGAGGTGCAATTGCCACTACCGATGCACTTTATCGCGAGACCAAAGAGTTTATCTCTTCACTGATTTTGCAAGATGTCCTGGCCATTGATATGGAAATGTCCGCACTTTATACCGTAGCCAACTATCACGGGAAGGCAATCTGCGGTCTTCTTTTTATCAGCGACCTGATCGAGGCAGAAGGGAATTGGCAAATAGGGCTCTTGCAAATCACCATGTATGAAAAACTGCAAAAGACATTATTTGAAGTCTTGAAAGTGATCTCTCAACATCATGAAATTTAGGAATAAGCGGGTTGTTGTAACCGGTGGGGCAGCCGGTATTGGCAAGGATATCGTAGCAGGATTTATTCATGAAGGCGCTTTTGTTCATGCGCTTGACTTTGACACAGAAATGCTTCACAGACTAAGGACTGAAAAGCGCTTTACCGGAGGTCGGCTCTGCTGCCATCTCTGCAATGTTGCCAATGAGCAGGATGTAATAAGAGTTGTTGGGGAAATTATCACTGAGGGTGCCGTTGATGTGCTGATCAACAATGCGGGGATCAACCATTCCCCGTTGCCGGTGCCCCAAACATCAGCAGTCGATTGGCAGCGGATCCTTACAAATAACCTCTCCCCGATTCATCTCGTATCAAAGGCCATTATTCCAAATATGCCCCAGGGTACCATTATTAATATCGCATCCATACTGGGACTCACCGGTGGACGGAGCTGCTCGGCTTATTCCGCATCAAAGGGAGGGGTAATTGCCCTTACCAAGTCAATGGCATTGGACCATGCTCCAACTATTCGAGTCAACTGTATTTGTCCGGGCGCGGTTAGCACCCAGATGTTTGAAGAGTATGTGAAACGCTGCGATGACCCAGTAACCGAAACAAAACGGATCGTAGAAGCCATTCCCCTTAAACGGCTTGGGACAGTCCGGGATATTACCAAGGCCGTCCTCTTTCTGGCCTCAGATGATGCCGCCTGGATTACCGGCGCGAACCTTGTCGTAGACGGTGGTGACACCCTGTGATCCTATAGGTGGCCCCATCAATGGAAAACTTCATTCGCGATTCACAATACAATTGAAAATAAATAGAGAATGAAACTACTTGATATTCATTTAACCCGGATACAGATTGAACCAACCAATCGCTGCAATGCCCGCTGTGTTATCTGTCGAAGAACCCACTGGAACCGTGAAATAGGGGACCTTTCCCTGGAAAATTTTAAAAAAATTCTTGATAAACTACCCAAGACAGAACGCCTCCATCTTCAAGGCCAGGGAGAACCGTTATTGAACGCCGACCTGGACATTATGGTTCGTCTCGCCCGGCAAAGTGGTATGAGCGTTGGTTTGTCGACCAATGCTTCTCTTTTGAACAAAAGCAAGGCGACAAAACTATTTGCTGCGGGAATTAACCGATTGAATTTTTCAATTGATACGCTCGATCCCGAGCTATTTCAAAAAACAAGGCCAGGGCCACAACTGGATCGCATACTGCAGAATATTGAAGTCACTGTACTGGAAAGAGAGAGGCAGGGGATAGCTGATCTTCACCTCTCGGTAACCGTGGTCGGCAAGCCATCAACCATTCACAGTCTACCTGACGTCGTCAATTGGGCTGCCAGTCTCAAGATGGATAGTGTCTTGCTTCAAAATGTGAACTATGATTTTCAGTATGATCGTACAATTAATGATCGAATCCTTGAGATGGATATCCCCAAATATAATGAATACACGGCCATTGCTCAACGAATTGCTGAGAAGAAAGGGCTAAAACTTCTGCTTCCATCCTTGACATCGGAGAAAAATATCCAGTGTGGATGGCCCTACCAAGGATGCAATATAACCTGGGATGGGTATATAACGCTGTGTTGCCTTCAGCCCGATCCCGACATATATCGTTTTGGTAATATTTTTCAGGAAGGGTTTGAAGAGATTTGGAATAATAAGCTCTATCGACAATTTCGAAAGAGCTTTGCGAAAGGTACGGCCGTACTATGCAGCAAATGTCCTGCACTCTACGGCAACATGTGGCACCATAGTGAGACTCCGGTACGCAATCAAAATTAAC
>DYNZ01000049.1 GCA_020720805.1 Leptospira biflexa
CGGTTATGGCATTGCCCAACCGGTCAAATTCGATGCCTATTGGTATAAAACCCGACAACTAAAGTGTTTCGAGTATATCATAGCCTCCTAATCTGGACGCAAAAATGGTTTTTCTGTATAGGTAAATCAATTGGAGATATATGTGGTATCTTCTCTTATCCTTTATGTTTTTTTCTCCACTTGCGCCAAATCAGCCACAGGGCAGTCAGAATCGCGAAAAGCGGCAGAACGATGATAAGTATATAACCGGTATATAATAGCACAGAGAGAGCATAGACAAGCGCATCCTGATACCTGGGTACCGATAGCTCTGCCGCTTTTGCAGGGCCTTTCACATAAACAGAAATTGTTACCCACTGGATGCGATCCAGCATTCTCCAATGATCAAGATCAGCCTGATCCTGTCTATTTTCGTTCTGCTGGCGCATGGTCTCGATAGTGTCAGCCCTGGTGGAACCAACTTTTTGCTCGAGTACTCCTATGCGGTTAGCCCGTTCTTTTGCACGCTTTTGCTGCTGCTTCGCTTGCATCATGGTCTCCGTGTGATCCGTAGTGGAGATCTGTTCTGATGTTATCTTGGCCATTTGGCGAATCTCTTTGATGGTTTTATCAAGATCGCTTTTACGTACTCTGAGGGTGGCATTGTAGTAGGTCTGCTTGCCTTGGGTTTGCATCTGGCTGTAGGTCATAAACCCATAACGTCCTGCAATCGCAAGAAGGTCGTTCCCAGTTTTCAGCAGATCCTCGCTGTGCAGTTGAAACTGTATATGGTACTCAAGAAAGCGATCCGTTTGCATATCCCCTGATTTGACAACTTGCAGGCTATCCAAAGTCGAAACTGGCGGTGTAGCTTTCGTGGTGTTGTTCAAATCCTTGTGAGGTGCCTCCGATGCATTGCTCCTCTCTACGGCCTTGGTGAAAGACTCTTCTGATTTTTGTGAGCATCCAAAGAGCAGCACGGAAAATGCGAATAAAAGGAGTACTGGTTTGTTTTGGAAAAGGGCAGGTGGCTTCATAAGATTTCCTCATTAATTTGGTATGTGCGAGGTTTTTGCTGATATGTGCGGTTGCGAAGAGTGGTGAATGGATTCTTACTGCTAAATTTTTCGTTCGCTTCAAATTCCGCATACTTCGCGTAGGCACCTTGAGAAAAACCAATTTCATCTAAGTTTAGATGCCAGGAGAGGTAAAAAAGACGATCTTATTTTTGATAAAGGCAATTATTTTAATATTTTTTCGAGAAACATATTAATGACTTCAACTAAAATGAGAAGAATGATAATCCATTCCAGCATACTACTTTTCTGATGTTGCATGAGATCTTTGAATAGGTCGAGGTTTTCTTTTATAATCTGCAGATTTTCATTCAAGCTGCGGTATCTAGGGGTGATTTCGAAATGGCGTTTCAATCCTGTGTCAAGCCTGCCAAGATACTCGTCCTCCCAGGTTTCTGCGGGCGAGTCCAGAATATAGAGATTTTCTGCAATCTGGTTGCGAATGTTAAGTACCCGGGCAATGAATTTTTTCAGCCTCTGTCCGCTGATGCTGATTTTACCCGATTGCTCTAATTCTAGTGTATGATTTCTGGCCTCTTCGAGAAGTTTGTCAGCCTCCAGGGAGAAGTAATCCAAAGCCACAGATTGACCAATGTTGATCATAATAATCTTTATAGTATCCTGGCTAATCTGACTGATGGTGATATCGTTATAGCCATATTGATCCAGAATGGGATCATGGGTAATCGAAATATCCTCGCGCATACGTTCGTGGAGTGGTTGGCGGCAGAAACCCTCTGCGAACTCGAGATACTGGCTCATGTCCAGCTCTGAATAGTCGACAAAGACAAGGACTCCAAAGCTGAGGACATATAAATACTGATTATCTCCATTGATATAAAGCAGCTCGTTTGAGTCCGAATAAACAGGTGTGGCGGAAAAAGCTTTTTTAAATTCCCGAATATTGATATGCCCCGCTATCTGAAAGGCGCAGACACTGAATTTTTTTGCTTCGTTTTTCATAGGAGTTTCATGAATCAGGGTTGCATTTCTATATGACATTATAATGATATCTATCTATCCAGCAGTTTCTTTCTGATCTCGTTGGATTTTAGAAACGATATCCTCGCCAGAAAGCGGTAGAAATCGTTTCCTGGGAAAGCGAAACAGAACTGAACCACTTTGTTGAGTGTTTAGTTTTTAAAATGATTACCCTTTTTGCAAGGATTTATTCTGCACTTGTCGTGATCAGGAGAAAAAAGCAGAATCGTGCGTGATTATACCATTGATTGTGAGAATCGTGTTACATATGGGCAGGATTGGTTTCTCCGTTTGAAAGCCTGGAATCGTTATTTATCTCCGGAAGGGAATGAGAAAAAAGGTATATATATGGAAATTTTTGAAACCCTTGATGCTATCAAGTCTTCTACCTGGGCCGTTATGACCAGATTGAATAGTAAGGATATTTTTCGTCCGACAGGTACTGGGTTTATGATTCATAACAGTGGTTTTTTTATCACCGCTCGTCATGTTTTAGAGAGGGATGATCAATCACCTAATGGGAATGAGATTCTTCCGCTTCTACCATCAGAAAATATCCAGATTAAAAAACCATATCATGATGGTATTGGCCACCCGCGAATCGTTCAGGATTGGCCGCTTTTGGACCTTGCTCTTCTCAAGATAGAACCAACAGGCGGAAGTTGCTCTGCTGCACGGTTGGATTTTTCCCTGGTTCGCGAAGGCGAGCAGGTTTACTCATTTGGTTATCCATTAGGAAGTGCGTATGAAAAAACGGGGGGTGATCAAAATTTCTCTGTTTCTGGAAACTATTTTTTCCCAAGAGTTACGTCTGCAATTGTGGCTTCGCAGGATGATGTTATGGGGCCAATACGAAGACAGACGATTCCCAATTATTATGTGATTGATAAAGCCCTGAACTATGGCAACAGCGGCGGTCCTATTGTGAGAACAGCCAATGGTGCGGCTTTTGCTGTCTGTTCCCGTTTTCAGCCTGTTGCAATACCACAGGGCGAGGGTAGATCATCGGTTTTTATTCCATCCCTGTATGGTATCGCTGTTTCGCTGGCTCCGATACAGGGGGATTTGCATGCTCTTGGCGCGTTGGCGGAAAAAATTATTTTTCTATAACGATGAATAAGAAAAAAATTTAGATCTGGATCAGGGGAATAAAATCGTGTCGTGTTGGGCCAAAGGATACCATTGCTATAGGAGCGTTTAGGCCAGCTCGGCCGGCCAGAAAAGAGAGCAGATCTTGGATCTCTTTTTTCTGCAGATATTCTTCCGGCTTTGTTAAGCTAGCTGTTTTTGGAAGCGGAAATTCAATAAATTTTGGCTGACAATGCTGCAAGAGTCTGGTTCGCAGCATCAGAAGAGTTTGGTTTTGTGTAACTGACTTCTGGGGTAGGTTGATGTCAGAAATTTCAAAAAAATTTCCAGATGGATATCCCTTAAAAAAAACATCAAGCCCGTCATGTTCTGATTCATCCTGAGATAAAATTCTGTGAGCAATATCCAGGTCAATTCTATAGGCAACACAGATTTTATACACCTTTAGTAAAATGAGATAATCCAAATGGGTAATGGTAACCAGTATGGGTTGCTGCTGCATAGAAATGGAGTATCGGATCGCGACAAGATCTAACCAGCCGCGACGCAACTCCCCTTGCCATGGGCTGTTCTGATTGTGTTTTTCTGGAAATATTTTTTTTAGAGTGGTATCTTCAGTTGGAAAGGGGCCAGCTCCATGTCTAGTCATGTAGGCGCGTATGACACCAATTGTCAATTTATTGCTTTTTTTGTTATGATTCTCGATAAGTTCTATGGCATTGGCGTCGCGGCAACTAGATGGGCTGACATGCGGGAAAAAACCAAAATCCTGATCCAATAGGGCTCCCTGCGCTCCCTCCCAGAGAATAGTATCCTCTTCTTTGGACTGGAGTAGAAAATTGGCAACCGCTCCTTTCGAAATGGAACTTCTGTAGTTTTCAGAAAATGTCCGGTAGAAAGCGAGGCGGCTATCAAATAGATCCGCATTCGATATATCATACAATAAAGAAATTGCTTCCCTGGATGAAGGAGTTGTAGGGCTGCTTTTAATCAGGAGTTCTGCCTGCTGCTTTTTTTGATGTTGTATCTGCTTCAATTTTTCCTGAAAAAGAGGAAGTTGCAGGAGATCCCCAACTTGGATTACACTGTCAGGGATATATAGCCTATCGTAAAACAGTTCACCCATTCCGCTACCACAACTGCCATGACGTTGGTCAAAGCGGAGTAGTTCTCGAATTCTGTTTAATATGCGGTGAAATGGCGTAACTACAGGGCTTGCGCTGCATACCTGTAGTCTATCGCGAGGATTTTGCTGCAATAATTCTTGAAGTTTTCTGGCTTCATGATCCAGAGCAAAGGGGTCAAAGGTCATAAAAGCGCTGAGTATGGAGGAGGCGGAGCTATGGAGTGTTCCGGAGGTAAACTGGCTGAAGCGGTGAAACCTTCCATCCTTTTTGACAACGTGATGTGCCGCCTGTGATCCGCCATTGTAGCGGATCACAGTTTTTGGCAGGTACTTCCAGGCGAGAAAGTCAATGAGTGCGCCCTTACCCTCATCTCCAAAGCCAAGTCCATTGACAATGATATGGCGCGCCAAGGCCCGTTAAATCCGTTCTGACTTACCGCTTCGCTTTTGCCCCTCTTCTTTCGCGGGCAATCTGCTTCCCTCGATTTTGGTTAGGGCTTTGGTGCTCGATAGCTGTTCTAAGGCCAGCATAGTTTGGCTGATGCGCGCTTGGGAGTTTTCCCGATTTTTCAGGTCAACCATATAACCATCTAGGTCGCTGCTTCCTGCTGTCAGAGCCAGGGCGCCGAGCATCACATCCACTATGCTTTCCGGTTCATCGATAATCAGGATATGCTCTTCTGGGATAACGTTGGCCCATTGCGCTTTGACAACTGTATCATTGTAATTGTTATACTGATCCTGCTCTTCTGCCAGAGGCTTACGCTTGGCCGGATCAAAGTCAAACTCGTATACAGTAACATTGCTCTCCGTATGGGTCTCTCTATTCGGCGATACGACACTATTGAAATGGCGAATTTCACCAAGAACCTCAACCTCGACCTTAAATGGCGTGGGTTTTAAATCCTGCTCGTGGAAGCGGTAGTTCTGCACGAACACTCTGTAATGACCTTTGGGGGCATCGCCCCGCTTCCAGCGGATGTTTTCTACTGGTTTTAAACTTTCTCCCTGAACATTCATATCCACATCCAGCCAGCCGCCGCAGGCAGACTGTTTGTGCCCGTAGAAGATCTCCTCGCCAGAAGGGGGGATGATGTGTAGGTCAAGGTCATTTCGATTATTCCAGATCAAGGAGGCGCGCACATCAACATTTTTATAAAGACCACCTGCTGCCTCGACACGCTGTTTGATCTCGGCGTCGATATCCGCCTTACGCTCCTCAAACGATTTTTTGGGGAAAATAAAGAATACGTGAAATTTCTGTTGCAGCTCTTTGAAAATCTGTTTGCTATCGACGTTTTCGCCAACCTCATGCCCAAGAATATTGCTAATCTGATATTGATCTACCTGGGGATAGAAGCCTTCATCGCCAATAAAAAAGAAGTAACCCTTTTTACCGCTCTCTAGGCTTTTTAGGAAAACATGACGAGCGTAATAATAGGCTGCCAACTCGTAAGACTCCTGTCCTGTGCCGCCGCCACCCTCTTCAAGCCATATTTTGCTAAGCGCTTCATCCAGGCGGTTATCCGCTTCAAACTGGCTGATTTGAATCGGTGCCTGATCAGGTGCGTGCGCGTCGCCGATAGCGCAAAAGCTAATTGCAGGCCCATCAACATAACCTTTTGCCTCTATTTGTCCAATAAACATAGGAAGCTTTTCATACATGATGCGGCTGTCATTGCCGCGCGACCTGGTGACATCTAGAGCAACAACGATGGGAGTTGGGTTCATGCACTCTCGGCTCTGTCCGTGGATCTGCAGCAGGGGGTGAACTTCCCGCCTGCCTGCTACAGCATCCGAATCGGAGGCATAGCCCTGGTAAGAAAAAGCGTCCTGATTGCTGGATCTGGCCGCCATAGCCACATCGCCGTCATAATATCCGCCGCCCATAATATCCTCCCTGGAAGTATTTGCTTTTTGAATAGAGTAGATTCCTGACCTATAGCTGACAATTTGTAAAGAAGAATTTTCTTTGAATTCAGGGTAGATAGTCCCATTTTTTTTACGCCTTTCGAATCTATTTGTTACTTGCGGCTTTTGGAGAGGAATAGATTTTGGAGAGAAAAAAAATATCGTTTGAGAAAAAAAAGGTTTAGCAAGGAGGCTTTTTATAAAAATGGTTGACTAAAATCATTTCCGGTATTGTGGATTGTTATGGAAAAAAAACCAAAATAGTTCTAGAAATAAAGTTAAATAGTTTTCCAGCTATTTTTAATAGGATTATATCTTACTTTTATCGTTTGCAATAGAAAAGGAAAGCAATGAAGAGAATAAACTTTTTTGTCGCTGCTATTATGTTATTGTTCACCGCAACTTTATTTGCCGCAGACAAGCCGATGACACGCAATCAGTGCCTAAATAAATTCAATGGTGATTATAATATGCAAAGACTACAATGTCAAAAGGATGCGGGGAAAGAATGTACTGATCCTCAAACAAGGAAAACGAATAATACCTGTTATTCAAAATCATATAATGCCTGTAATAAAAAACGGCTGGCAGAGCTAAAGGAAAAACAGAAATCCTGTCCGAAACGGTAATTGGCAAGCGATAACTATTCTACTGCGCAGAAAGTGCTTTTCGTACTTTCTGGTGCACTCGGCAATGCTAAGTGCAGACTTCGCTAGCTTTACTGCCGAATTTTTAGTGATATTCTGATTGCACTCACAAGACCCCTCATGATGTGAGTCGCCCGGATTTTTGACATCCCGACTACAGGATGTAGGAGGTGTAGCATTTGCCATGGAGGGCAAAAATGCAGCCATGTCACATCCGGGTCGAATTTGCCAAAATTGCAAAATCGACACTCGAGCGATACCGCTCTTCGTGTTCCTCACATCGTGTGAATCTGAAAACCAATTTCTTTTCGTTATAAGTAAATTCCGGGTCGGGCTTCTCGCTCGGCTTTATTTTGGTAAAATTCCTTTGCGCAAATCACTTAAATTCTAAAAGTTTTTATTCTGGGTTGAAAATTTATTAACCTCACGAAACTATATCTGTCTCAGTATGATCCCCGCATTATTGCGGTGATCAAAATTAATTTTTAGATTATAAGAGGACTGGGATTCGCTGGCCGCTTCCAACCTGAGGAATAATGTATAAATATCTATATGCAAATATTCTAATATGCATATAGATAAATTATTCAAAAATTTTTTTCTATATTTGTTGCATTTTTAAGTAAATTGGTCATCGTTCCGCTTGAAAAATAGAAAAGTCGGCAATTCCCTATAGGCTGAGTTGCGGTTTTTCTAAATTGCTAAAAAAACATAAAAAAACCACCTTCTGAAGTTGAGATTTTCTTGACGGATTGGCTTTGGAATATTTTAAGGTTCCAAACAGTTATACAAATATAACAAGGTTTCAAGACACCAGGAGCTTGGTATGCTACAATCCTTTGGTCCGATTGCTATTCAGTTACTGTTCGCAATTGGGTTTGCGGTGTTTATTCTTTTACTGACAAATGCCGTTGGTCCCAAAAAGTACAATCCGATAAAAAATGATATTTATGAGTGCGGGGTTGATTATTTCAGCGATGCCCGAGGCATATTCAATGTTAAGTTTTACCTCATTGCTATGCTGTTTATCCTGTTTGATATTGAAACCGTTTTTATTATTCCCTGGGCGGTAACCTTCCTCTCGTTTAAGAATGCAGGGCTTGGTTTATTTATTTTCGCCGAGATGGCTGTGTTTATAGGAATTCTTTTGATTGGTTACATTTATATCATTAAAAAGGGAGCTTTGAAATGGGAATAGAGTCTATTCTTGGTGAATCGGTAATCACCACCAAGGTCAGTGAGCTCGTTGGTTGGGCAAGAAAATATTCTCTATGGCCATTTCCTTTTGCCGTGGCCTGTTGTGGAATTGAGTATATGTCGGTACTGAACTCTGATTTTGATCTTGCCCGTTTTGGTGCTGAGCGCCCTTCTTTTAGTCCGCGTCAGGCAGACCTTTTGTTGGTTCTGGGGACAATCAGTTACAAGATGGCTCCGGTTCTTTGGAACGTTTATCATGCGATGTCAGAGCCCAAATGGGTTATCTCTGTTGGAGCTTGCGCCTCAAGTGGCGGTATGTTTCGTTCATACTCCATTTTGCAGGGGGTTCAGCGAATCATTCCTGTTGATATTTTTGTTCCGGGGTGTCCGCCGCGACCTGAAGCAATACTGGATTCCTTGATTAAGCTCCAGCAAATTGTTCAGAAAGAGTCTATCAACGATCCAAAATATTTGGAAAAGGCGGATTATTTGGGCAGGCAGCTTGGGGATTATGCGAATACTGAACAATTTGCGTTGCACCGTGGCGAAGCTTTGCATCATAAATAGTTTTGCTCGATAAATACACAATCCAAAGGTAATAATAGGGTTTATCCATGCGTGGTTTGAATACGGAACAGAATAAAAAGCTCATACAGGATTTGGGCAATAAATTTTCAGGATGGCTTGGGTCTGGAACGCTTCGGATCGAAGAGAATCGTGGGATAGTTGTCGCCCAGGTGGCGGTTGTTAATCTCTTAGAGTTCATGCAATATCTCAGAGATAATGCGGGTTTTGATATGCTGATGGATTTGACAGCGGTAGATTATTCCCGTATGCCCTCAAAAAAAATACGTTTCGAAATTGTCTATCTGTTACTGTCCATGCAGACTTTGTCTCGTATTCGTATAAAGGTTGCCTTGGAGGAGGGTGTCGAGGCTCCAAGTGTTACCCCGATATGGAAAGGCGCCAACTGGCCCGAACGCGAAGTATTTGACTTTTTTGGGATCCGTTTTTCCGAGCATCCATTGATGGAAAGGATTATTATGCCGGATAATTTTCGTGGGCATCCATTGCGCAAAGAGTTTCCCTTGGAGGGCATTGGCGAAGATTATCTTATAGAAGATATTTTATTGCCTGCTGAAAAAGAGAAAATGAAAATAGGCTTTATAGATAACATTTGATTGGTATTTGTATAAATTTAATAGATTCGCAAACTTAAAGAAATAATTTGAGATGTACGAATGATGACAGAGAATAACAACCAGACGATCGCCCAGGAAAATTCTCAAAAAGAGTATTCTACCCGACGTGAGACATTGATGCGAGATGCGGAAAACCTTGAAGATGGGTTGATTCGGATCAACATGGGGCCTTCCCATCCGGCAACCCATGGTATCTTGCAGAATATAATGGATCTGGATGGAGAGACTATTGTAAGAACCCGGCCAGTTGTTGGTTTCGTTCACCGGACTTTTGAAAAGCTGGGTGAGAAATATACCTACAACCAGTTTCTTACCTGTACGGATAGGATGAACTATGTTTCAGCGCCGATGAACAATATTGCCTGGACGAATGCAGTCGAGGAGATGATGGGCTTGAAGGTTCCAGCACGCGCACAGGTTGTCCGGACGATTATCAATGAATTATCCAGAATTTCTGATCATATCGTTTGCAACGGAATTCTTGGCGTTGACGTTGGCGCATTCACAGGGCTCCTTTATCTGTTTCATTATCGTGAGTTGATTAATGATATCATTGAAAAAATGACTGGAGCGCGCTTGACCACCACTTTTACCCGAATTGGCGGTCTCGAAATGGATATCTATCCAGGATTTGCCGCTGATGTTAAGAATCTTTTAAAAGAATTTCCTAAGATTCTAAAGGATTTTGAGACCCTATTTATTCATAACAGGATATTTATAGATCGCACCAAGGGTGTTGGCCCGATTAGCAAAGAGAATGCCATAGCTTATGGTTATACTGGTCCTAATCTGCGTGCGGCCGGGGTTGAGTATGACGTTAGAAAAGCGTACCCTTATCTTGTTTATGATCAGGTGAATTTTGATATTCCGGTTGGAATTGACGGGTCTGTGTATGATCGCTTTCTCGTTCGCATGGAAGAGATGTACCAGAGTATGCGCATCATAGAGCAGCTTGTGGATCACATTCCTGACGGTCCATTCAGAACAGAAGATTTTCACTATGTGCTGCCTCCTAAAAAAGATGTTTTTGAAAATATGGAGCAGCTGATTTATCATTTTAAGATAGTGATGCATGGTATTCAGATACCAGCGGGTGAGTACTACTCTGCCGCTGAAGTTGCGAACGGGGAGATGGGGTTCCATATTGTTTCTGATGGCAGCAAGAGTCCTTACCGGGTGCATGTACGTCGTCCCTGCTTCTGGTACTATCAGTCCTTTCCCGAATTGGTGGAAGGAAGCATGATTGCGGACGCTGTCGCTACCATGAGTTCTCTGAATGTCATCGCAGGAGAGCTGGATGGTTGATGTCGCCTGATGGTTTGAAAATTGTTTTTATGACTATACGGCAAAGAAAGTGCTCTTTGCACTTTCTGGCGTAATGATCATGACCGTCGATTTTTCCGCTTGCCGGAAATTCGTTAGGCTTCGTACCTCGTAAAATCTTTCCAAGACTTTTGCGGGGAGAGAAAGAGTTACTCACGGCGATGCCATGAGGAATGCCAATTTCTTTTAGGTATAAAGATAGGGGAGAGTAAAAATGGCCTTTGCTTTTAATGATGCTGCTCAGGCAGAGTTCGTTGCCTGGGAAAAGAAGTTTCCCAATGATGAAAATGGCCGACGTTCCTTGGTTATTCCTGCCTTATGGATAAGCCAAAAGCAGAATGGCTGGATATCCAAAGAGGTGGTCGAATATATTGCCAAGGTAACCGGTACAAAACCCCTGCATGTCTGGGGAGTGGCAACTTTCTACACGATGTTCCACAAGGAGCCAGTTGGCAAAAATGTTTTGCAGTTCTGTACAAATATTTCTTGCAGCCTTCACGGTGGTGAGGAGTTGATGAAGCATGCTTGTCAAAAATTGGGAATCAATCAAGGAGAAACGACTGCAGATAAGCGTTTTACGGTTTTGGAAGTAGAATGTCTTGGTGCGTGCGGAACGGCGCCAGTCGTGCAGGTAAATGATACTTACCATGAGAGCATGAATGTAGAAAAATTGGATCAGTTGCTTGAACAATTGACTCGGTCGTAATTATTTGAAAAAACTGCGGAAGCAGAGAGTATAAATCAAAAAGCTGGAAATTAGAAAATGCCCGAAAAAAAGATAATTCTGGATCAGATTGAAAATCCAAATTCAGCCTCCATTGATTTTTATATGTCAATCGGCGGGTATAGTGCCTTACAAAAGGCGTTTAAGGAGATGGCACCTGGTCAAATCATTGATGAGGTTAAATCTTCCAATTTGCGCGGTCGCGGTGGTGCAGGTTTTCCCGCAGGTATAAAATGGAGTTTTATAAAAAGAGATGCGCCAGGTCCAAAATATTTGGTTTGTAACGCTGATGAGGGCGAGCCTGGAACCTTTAAAGATCGTGAGATTTTGCAGAAAAAACCGCATATCATGATTGAGGGTATGATTATTGCTGCTTATGCGATGGGGCTGGATGCCGGATATATTTATATTCGTGGAGAATTTTTTGCTCCGTATGAAGCAGTAGACAAGGCTATTGCTGAAGCTTACGCCAAGGGTTATCTAGGAAAGAATATTTTGGGAACCGGCTTTTCTTTTGATTTATATACCTATCGCGGTGCTGGAGCGTATATCTGCGGTGAGGAGTCTTCGCTGATAAACTCTATCGAAGGACGACGCGGTCTGCCCCGGTTAAAGCCACCTTTTCCAGCGCAGAATGGTATCTATGGCAGACCAACTACGGTGAATAACGTAGAGACCTTCGCTGCCGTTCCCTCAATAATTAACAATGGGGGCAAATGGTACGCTGAACTGGGTACTCCCAAATCGGGTGGAACTAAATTGTTTTCTATCTCAGGTCATGTCGAACGTCCAGGGGTGTATGAACTCCAGATGGGAACGCCTTGGAAAGAATTTTTTTATGATATCTGTGGTGGCGTTCGCGGTGGAAAAGCTCTGAAAGCGGTAATTCCAGGTGGGAGTTCTACACCTGTATTAAAACCGGAAGAGCTGGAGGGCATGACTATGGATTATGAATCAGTCATGTCAAAGGGGTCGATGCTTGGTTCGGGTGCAGTTATTATTTTAGATGAGAGCACGGATATGGTTAAACTGTTGAACCGGATTCTCCATTTTTATGCGCATGAGTCCTGTGGGCAGTGTACGCCATGTCGCGAGGGCTCAGATTGGTTTTATGATATTATTCATCGCATCTACCACGGTAAGGGAAAGGAAAGCGATTTAGATCTTTTCGAAAATCTCGGAAAGAATATAGGCCCAAATACAATTTGCGCATTTGGGGACGCTTTTGTAACACCAACCCTTTCTTTTATCCGGAAGTTTCGCGAAGAGTTTCTGGCTTATATCAAACGGGCTGACAAGGCAGCGAGTTGAATAGAGGAAGCATGGCAAAGATAACTATTGACGATAAGGAAATTGAGTATTCGGGAACTCCGAATCTAATTGATCTGGCAAAGGAAAACGGAATTGATATTCCGCATTTTTGCTATCATCCAGCTCTATCAGTTTCAGGTAACTGCCGTATGTGTCTGGTAGAGGTAGGAACACCAGTACGGAATCGGGAAACTGGCGCTATAGAAAAAGATCCAGAAGGGAAGGATGTTGTTAATTTCATGCCGAAACCCCAGCCTGGTTGTTATCAGACTCCAGCTGACGGTATGGTAATTAAAACACAAACGGATCGAATAGTCTCTGCAAGAAAGGCTGTGCTTGAATTTATCCTTGCGAACCACCCCTTGGATTGTCCGGTTTGCGATCAGGCTGGTGAGTGTGTGCTGCAGGATTATTCCTACCAGTATGGTTTTCAGGAATCAAGGTTTTCCGAGCATAAACGGGTTTATGATAAAAATGAAATTTCTGATGTGATTACTCCCGAAATGAACCGCTGTATTCATTGCGATCGTTGCGGTCGGTTCACCGAAGAAATTGCAGGCGATTTGGCATTTTCCAGAACCTGGAGAGGCAATCGAACTGAATTAGCCACTCTACCGGGAGAGAAAATCAAACATAACTATCAGGGTAATATGGTGGATATTTGTCCGGTTGGAGCATTAACCCTTACTGATTTTCGTTTTAAGCAGAGAGTCTGGTTTTTGCGCTATGGGCCTTCCATCTGTACTACTTGCGGTAAAGGATGTAATACTGTTGTTTGGTATAAAAACGAAGATATCTATCGCATTAAACCGCGTTTGAATAAAGAGGTTAATTCTTACTGGATGTGCGATCAGGGAAGATTAAACTACTCCTATCTCAATAAAGGTCGCAAAAGGAGTCATTCTGTAAAAGGAAATAAAGTTGATGTACAGGAAGCAGTAGTTAGTGCTGCGGAGATTTTAAAGAGGGCTTCTTCGGTCGGGGTTCTGGCATCAGCGAATGAGTCCCTTGAGAGCTGTTTTGCTCTTAGCCGTTTCTTCCGCGAGGTTGTACCAAGCAGTAATATCGATTTTCGCATTGATGAAGCGCAGATGAACGACAATCGCAAGGTCAGAGATGGCGAGCTTTTATGGGCCTATGATCCTTACCCAAATAGCAATGGAGCCCGCAAGGCTGGATTACTGCCGGCTGCGGGAGGAATGACAGCTAAAGATTTACTACAGCAACCTGAAAAGCTGGATGTTCTCGTCGTTTTTGCTGATGATAAATTATTAGCGAAGCCGGATGTACAAACCAAAATAGGAAAAGCACGCCAATTGATTCTTTTTTCCTTTTTGGAAACTCCCTGGGATCTGCAGGCTGATGTCGCATTTGCGATCAAAGCACACACAGAGAGCGCTGGAACATTTATCAATATTGATGGAATTTCACAGCAATTTGAGCCGGTTCTTCAATTGGAGAGTGCGGCCCAGGAGACATGGAGAATACTCAATTCGCTGGCCGAAAAATTTGGCAAGGGATTTGGATATACATCCATTCAGGCAGCAAGGATGGCCATTCAATAGGGGCATTTGAGAAATAAATTAAGGGGAACGCAACATATCCGGTTTTCAGCTTTGGTAACGAAACCTGGATTATGAGAAAAGGCAGATAGCTTATGACTTCGATATTACTAGATGATATCCTCATTTCCTTAGGAAAAACAGTCGTTTTCTTTGTGATTATTCTCACAGCGGCTGCCTACTATACATTAGCAGAGCGAAGATTCGCCTCTTTTTTTCAAAATAGAAAGGGGCCGAACAGGGCTGGTATTTTTGGAATTTTTCAGCCATTAGCGGATGGATTAAAATTTATTTTCAAAGAGGAAGTCATTCCTACGAATGTGAATAAAGTATTTTATATTCTCGGCCCTGCTATTATGATAACTGTTTCCTTAATACCATGGGCCGCGATTCCTTTTGGAGATGCTCTTGAAATTGCCGGAAAGATCATTCCTTTGCAAATTGTGGATCTTAACGCCGGAATTTTATTTATGATAGGGGTCAGCTCTCTGGGTGTTTATGGCATCATTCTGGGAGGATGGGCATCAAACAATAAATTTTCTCTAATGGGTGGGGTGCGAGCTTCAGCCCAGATGATCAGCTATGAGATCAGTATGGGATTGGCATTAACGGCAATTTTTCTTGTTACCGGCGGTGTTGGTACCAGGGAAATTATTATGAAGCAAATTACATCGCCCTGGCATTGGAATATCATCATACAGCCTCTTGGATTTATAATCTTTTTTACCAGTATGCTGGCCGAAACAAATCGTAACCCATTTGACCTGGCAGAGGCTGAATCAGAATTATTGGTAGGATATCATACAGAATACGGTGGTTTTAAGTACTCCTTGTATATGGTTGCCGAGTATATCAATTTGATTACAGCGTCAGCTTTGATTAGTTTGTTATATTTCGGTGGATGGGGGATTCCATTTGTAAATATCTACGATATGGGACTTTCCACAAACGCTATTGGTATTATTTCAATTTTAGTTTTTGGATTAAAAACAGGATTCTTTGCATTTGTTTTTATCTGGATTCGCTGGACATTACCGCGGTTTCGATATGATCAGCTTATGAACCTTGGATGGAAAATATTTTTACCATTGGCATTACTCAACCTGATGGTAACAGCGTTGGTAATTGTATTATTGTAAAAAGATTACGGTATTGAGATTCATCGTAGAGAAAAGTAATTCTATTACTTAATTCTATTACTTAAAGAACCTATTTGGAGTTTTTGAATGGCCATCAATGTCCGGGAGAAATACCTGAAGTCGATTGATAAAATGAGCTGGTGGGATAGACTCTATTTGCCAGCCATTCTAAAAGGGATGACGGTTACTTTAAAACATTTTCTGTTTACGAAAGCTCATACAGTGGAGTATCCAGAAGAGAGAAAACCTGTTGCTGAGCGTTTCCGCGGCCGTCATGTTATGAAACGGGACGAAGAGGGCAGAGAACGTTGTACGGCTTGTTTTTGTTGTATGTATTCCTGTCCTGCTGAATGTATAACTATCGTAGCCGGTGAAGTAACACCTGATATACAGAAAAATCATCCTGAAGATAAGTACGCTAAAGTTTTTGAAATTGATTTACTGCGTTGTATTTTTTGTGGAATGTGCCAGGACGCTTGTCCTAAAGCGGCCATTTTTCTGGAAGATAATTATGAATTAGCTCAGGGCAGCGATAGGCAGTCATATATCTTAACAAAAGATGTTATGATGGAAAGAATTAACACCCCCAGAAAAATTCGGGTATAAGGAATTTTTTGATAAGGGGATCTTTACGGATGCAATTAGCTCCGTGACGATTTACAAAAAACCTGGAGAGCTTTAAAGGAACTGGATCTATGGAAATATCTGTCTCACTTATTCAGAGTATATCATTTTATGTTTTTGCAGCGGCAGCTGTGATCACAGCAATCCTTGTTGTTGTAAAGAATAATCCGGTCGCAAGTGCCATGTCGTTAGTGGGAACATTTTTCTCTTTAGCCGCAATCTATGTGATATTAAATTCTGAATTTATAGCGGTTATGCAGGTATTGGTCTATGCAGGGGCTATCATGGTATTGGTGATCTTTGTCATCATGCTTCTTAACCTGCGTCCATCCCAGGTTGGGCGATATGGCAAGGCAGCCCCAAAGGCAATTGCAGCTCTTGTGTTTGCCGCTCTGCTTCTCATTGGATTGGTCTCCATATTAAGTGTAGGAAAAGTAACCGGGATTAAAGGACAGGCAACTGCAAAAGTTTTATCAAACCAAGGGACGATCCAGGTTATCTCACAATCTCTTTTTTCAGAATATTTGCTTCCTTTTGAATTAACATCTCTACTTTTAACGGTAGCAATTGTTGGCGTTGTCATTCTGGCGAAAGGGATGGGGTTGCGCAGGAGCAAATAGTAGCAGAGATTTTTAGGATTTATGCCTGGATAAAAATCAATGCCTCAGGCAAAAATAGGATTCTATTACAAGTACGAATTACAATTATAGAAGAGAGCCATGGAAATAACAGTAAACCATTATTTAATATTAAGCGCCCTGCTTTTCTCCATTGGAGTGATTGGGGTTTTGCTGCGGCGAAATGCTATCATTATTTTTATGTCTATTGAGTTGATGCTCAATGCAGTAAACCTGACCCTGGTTGCCTTTTCTAGAAATCTGGATCAGGTACGTGGTGAAATTTTGGTCTTTTTTGTCATGGCAGTAGCAGCCGCTGAAGCAGCTATCGGTCTGGCCCTCCTCGTGGTTATCTATCGAAATAAGAAAACCATCGATGTTGATGAATTAAATACCCTGAGGTGGTAAGCGATGAATTACGCAGAACTTGTCTATCTTATAGTCTTATTTCCGCTCATTGGATTTATAATCAATGGCTTAATCGGGCATAAATTGCCGGAGAAGGTGTCTGGGCTTATTGGATCTCTTGCCTCGACCTTTTCGTTTATTCTAACATTTCTGATTTTTCTGGAGTATACCGGCACTCATAAAAGTTCGCAGGTCAACCTTTTTGATTGGGTCGTCGCAGGGAAACTACATGCGACGATTGGTTTCCAGGTTGATGCTCTGTCTCTGGTGATGGCATTGGTTGTTACCGGTGTTGGCTCACTTATTCATTTTTATTCTATCGGATATATGCATGGCGAGAAAGGGTTTGCCCGTTATTTTGCCTACCTAAATCTGTTTATGTTTTCCATGTTGAATCTAGTATTGGGCAACAACTTGCTGTTGCTTTTCCTGGGATGGGAAGGAGTAGGGCTTTGTTCCTATCTTCTGATTGGATACTATTATGAGACAGGATTTGCGCCAGATGCGGGTAAAAAAGCTTTTATCGTAAATAGAATTGGAGATTTTGGTTTTTTAATCGGAATTTTTTTAATCATTCAAAATTTTGGAACAATCAATTTCGCGGAATTGAAGGCAGCCGTGCATGGCAGTAGCATCTCCGGGGATATCATGTTTTGGATCGCTCTAATGCTTTTTGTGGGCGCTACAGGAAAATCGGCGCAAATCCCTCTGTATGTATGGTTGCCTGACGCTATGGCTGGTCCAACTCCGGTATCCGCTTTAATCCATGCCGCAACAATGGTAACTTCCGGCGTATATATGATTGCCCGTTTGAATTTTGTATATGTCTTAGCGCCGGATGCGATGGAAATTGTTGCTATTGTCGGTGCTTTAACAGCTTTCTTTGCCGCAACAGTCGGTTTGCAGCAGATGGACATCAAAAAAGTATTGGCCTATTCTACAGTAAGCCAATTAGGATATATGTTCATCGCGGTTGGAGTTGGTGCTTTTACAGCGGGTGTATTTCACCTTATGACGCATGCGTTTTTCAAGGCGTTACTCTTTCTTGGATCGGGAAGTGTGATTCATGCCCTGCATCATGAGCAGGATATGCGAAATATGGGTGGCCTCAGGTCAAAACTACCAGTCACATTTTGGACCTTTCTCATGGGTACTTTGGCAATTGCCGGTACACCGCTTTTTTCAGGGTTTTTTAGTAAAGATGAAATTCTCTGGAAGGCTTACAATCAAAATGTTTTTGTTTGGGGTTTAGGTGCCGCTGCGGCATTGATGACCTCTTTTTATATGTTTCGCCTTCTTTTTCTAACTTTTTTTGGAAAAATGCGTTATCACGAACATGGTCACCATAAAGTCCACGAGTCGCCTGCTATTATGACAGTTCCTCTTGCTATTCTCGCTATTTTGTCAGTAATAGGCGGATTTATCGGCATTCCCCATATCATTGATATTCTGCATATTGGTAACAAATTTGAGCACTTTCTCGAACCGGTGGTTCATGATGTGACAAAGATCACTGCTGGCCATTCTACAGAGATGCTACTCATGGTATTTTCGATTTCCTTGGCCGTGATCGGTTTCTTTGGTGCATATTACATTTTTTACAAAAAACAGTCGGTGCCTGGAAGCGACAACTCGATTCTTGGATTCAAGAAGGTTCTTTACAATAAATATTATGTTGATGAATTTTACCAGCAAACCGTAATTCAGGGAACTTTAGGCCTAGCTGTTGGTTTATGGCGATTTGTTGATAAAATGATCATAGATGGAGTTGTTAACGGAATTGGGTTATTCGTTCGCACTCTTTCCCAGGCAGGCAGGGTGATCCAGACCGGTATGGTGCATGATTATATGCTATCCATGATCATTGGGGTCTCGGTTCTAGCGATTTATATCCTAACCCTGTTTATTTAATAAAACTGCGAATCGTAGAGGTTAAATAAGAAATATGGACTATCCGATATTATCCATTATCACTTTTTTGCCATTAGTCGGGATTATAGCTATGCTATTTATCCCTTCCGGAAAAAAGGGAATGATCAGTTTTCTGGCAACCTTGATAACGGCAATCACCTTTATTGTATCCCTTCCCCTGTATACAATGTATGATGCCAGTAAAGGGGGTTTTCAATTTACGGAGAAAATGGACTGGATCAGTTCCCTTGGCATCCAGTATCATCTTGCGATGGATGGAATTGCTTTAACGCTGGTATTGTTAACAACATTTCTCAGTATGATTGCGGTTATCTCCTCCTATACTGCAATTGAAAAGCGGTATAAGGAGTATATGATTCTCCTTCTCTTACTGCAAATCGGAATGACGGGTGTTTTTACATCCATGGATCTATTCCTCTTTTATATCTTCTGGGAA
Source organism: Leptospira biflexa (assembly GCA_020720805.1). Lineage (GTDB taxonomy): Bacteria > Spirochaetota > DYNZ01 > DYNZ01 > DYNZ01 > DYNZ01. The sequence goes on from DYNZ01000049.1 coordinate 19,285, forward strand.
GTCATTTTAATTCCAATGTATCTATTGATTGGTATCTGGGGAGGAAAAGAGAGGGTTTACGCTTCGATAAAGTTTTTTCTATACACACTTGCTGGTTCAACGATGATGCTTATAGCTATCATCTACCTTGCCTGGATGCATAAAAATCAATTTGGACAGTGGAGTTTTCAACTGCTTCAGATCCAGAAACTTGCTATGGATGTCAACACCCAAGTACTGCTTTTTTCTGCCTTTGCTCTTGGTTTTTCTATCAAAGTTCCCTTATTTCCCTTCCATACCTGGCTGCCGGATGCGCATACTGAGGCTCCGACTGCGGGATCGGTTATTTTAGCCGGGGTTCTCTTGAAAATGGGTACCTATGGCTTTTTAAGGTTTAATATTCCGCTTTTTCCCGATGCAACACAACTATTCGCGCCGGTGATGATGTGGCTTTCCGTAATCGGAATTGTCTATGGTGCCCTGATGGCAATGGTTCAGACTGATATCAAGCGTCTTGTGGCTTATAGCTCTGTGTCACACCTGGGTTTTGTTATGCTTGGAATTTTTGCCTTGAATGAAGAGGGGCTAACGGGCGGAATCTTACAAATGATAAACCACGGAATCTCAACTGGAATGCTGTTTTTGATCGTCGGTATGATCTATGAAAGAAAGCATACACGACTCATCGCTGATTACGGCGGTATTGCTAAGGTTATCCCAGTTTTTTCCGTCTTTTTTATGATCGCTACCTTATCGAGTATTGGCTTACCCGGTATGAACGGTTTTGTCGGGGAAATCATGATTATGACCGGCGGTTTTCTCGCCAGACCGTTATTTGGGATCATTGCTGCTTCAGGGGTTATCCTGGCGGCTGTGTATATGCTATGGATGTACCAACGGGTTATGTTTGGTCCTTTGAAGCATGCCTCCAATGAAAATCTAAAGGATCTAAATTTACGTGAGATAGGGATTTTAGTACCGCTGGTAGCTCTGATATTTTGGATCGGTGTATATCCAAAGGGTTTGACCGATAAATTTGCGCAAGATGTCAAACGTTTGATGCACTACTCTGGAAAAGTCACAGTCCAAGCTGTAAAACCTGTAATGAAAACTGAAAAGAAAGAGATATCTCACTAAGCATTATTATACCGAAAAGAAATTGGTTTTCCTAAAGGCTAAGTCCTAGGATACCAAATCTGTTTGGATAACCACGCGAGAAAGTACGAGAAGTACTTTCTTAGCAGTATAACAAGAAGAAGGCCATAGGGTTAAAACTGCCATGGGAAATGCAACTCAGCTTACAGCTTTTGTTCAACAAATGAATATTACCAGCATTATGCCTGCTATCATTCTTACTGCAGGCGCCTTGCTTTTGATGCTCATCATCGCGATGACTAAGGAGAGCAAAGCTGGCTGGTCCTCGTTTTTATTTGCGATTGTCGCCCTCTTGGCGAGCTTCGCCTGCCAGATTAACCAGACACAGATGCCTGTTATGGATGGATTTAGCGGCATGATAAAAGTAAATTCCTTTTCTATCTTTCTGAATTTGCTTTATATTGGTACCGGTCTTCTGGTTGTTCTGATTGCGCATGATTATTTTCAGCGGCGTGGTCGATATGTACCCGAATTTCATGCCCTGGTACTATTTGCTTTGGTTGGAATGATGTTTATGACCATGGCTGAGGATATTATCATTATGTTTCTTGGCCTTGAGATTCTCTCTGTTGCATTGTATGTATTGGCCGGGATTGATATCAAAGATGAAGGTAGCAACGAATCTTCTGTAAAATATTTTTTAATGGGATCTTTTTCTTCCGGATTTTTATTATATGGAATTGCTTTCTTTTATGGGGCAACGGGTTCCACAAATTTGGCGATTATTGCTAAATATATTCAGCAAAACGGTCTTTTGCAAAACATTTATATCCCTATCGCAATGATTATGGTGCTTGTCGGATTTGGCTTTAAGGTGTCAGCGGCGCCCTTTCATATGTGGACACCTGATGTGTACCAGGGTGCCCCACTTGTCGTTACAGCCTTTATGTCAACAGCTCCGAAAGCTGCCGCTTTTTTAGCGATGGTAAAGATATTTTTGTCTATAACCACATTAGGGGCTGCTTCGTTATGGTTGCATAAGATTTTTTTCCTGTTAGCAATTCTTACGATGACGATTGGAAATATTCTGGCTCTTTCGCAGCATGATCTGAAAAGGATCTTGGCCTATTCATCCATTGCTCATGTCGGTTATATGTTGATTGCTTTAACAGTGATGAATGGCCCGGCTGCAAGTTCCATACTGTTCTATTTTGTTGCTTACGCCTTTATGAATATTGGGCTTTTTGCCGTCCTCTCCATTTTCGCGAAAGATAATGATAGCAATTTGACGTTGGAAGGTATCCAGGGGATAGGCAGACGCAAACCCCTGCTAGGGGCGATCATGGTTATATTTTTATTTAGTCTGGCAGGAATCCCGCCTCTTGCTGGTTTTTCGGCTAAATTTTTTATTTTTGCTGCTGCCATTGATTCTGGGTATTATTGGCTTTCGATTATCGGTATTCTAAATTCTGCGGTATCAGCCTATTATTATATCCGCGTCATTCTCTATGCCTTCATGAAGGATCCTGACTCTGCGGAGGAGCAACTTTTCCCTGTGACTCTGGCGCATGGAATCGTTTTGATCATCACTGTTGCGGGAGTTCTTCAAATGGGAGTTATGCCCAAAATTGTGTTACAATGGAGTTCTGCCGCGATTTCCTTTTTAAAGTAATCTTCCAAGGATTAAGATAATAACCCCCTTTTTTTCAAAACGTTCTCAATACATACATAGAACGTGAGAAGGGGGTTTTGCATTTATGGTTCGCAAGACATCTATTTGCCCCGCGCCTCTATTCGTTTAGACAGAAATTTAGCAAAGAGGGTAATTCCCGCAGAAATAACGAAGAGTCTTTTTAGGGTATAGAATAAGAATGATTCTATACTAAAGGCATTATGGTTTTCGGATATCGCAAGGCAATGCCAGCGATGTCGACGCACCCTTTAGCCAG
>DYNZ01000160.1 GCA_020720805.1 Leptospira biflexa
TTCTGCTCTTGGATGCTGAGGATCTTCATGGAAAAGGCGCAGGACAAAGGGAATCCGGGGTGGTCAGTGGATGTGCAGGGCGGTAGTGAGTCGGCTCCGCATAACGAAAGGCAAGTGGCTGTTTAAAATCCGTAAACTGTCCCTGTATTTCCTTATTTTGATGAGGATTTATTAAAGTTTTCTAAAACAGTTTTTTGTATTTCAGGGTCTAAGTTTTTGAGCGCTTGAAGCGCTTTCCCATATGCCCCAATTGGCTCTGAAGTGTTTTTGTCGTACTTGCGTTTTATTTCTTGCAATCTATTAAAGCCATCATTTGTCAATTTACATTCCCCATCTTCACACACTAGATAACCTTTCTGTTCAAGTTTTGTAATAGCACTGCTTATTGAATTGCTTAGTGTTTTATCAATCACATGGCCAACCGGGCCAAGTAAATCTTCAATAAAGGTCAATGCTTTTATGGACGCATGATCCGCTCTAAGAAATTCAATATGTGACATTTGAGAATTTCCTACACAGAGATAATCAATCAATAGGAAAGCTGCAACTTCCCAGTTGCTTTTCTCACCAGGGATAAGCAAAGTGTGTTTAGACATTTTTATTTTCCCTTTTTTTCATAAATGTTACACGAAACTGCGTTTGCCATGGCTTCAAGATATTCAAACTCACCTTTCCCACCTAACTCGTCCACTCCTTTTACATAGTAATACCTCAACTTTTTTTCCAACCTATCAATTTCATCACGTGTTTTTGCATTTATGATGGCTTTAAGCAAAGCCTGTCTCTTTTCCCTTGCAAGTTCCTTTTTTGTCTTCCACTTCTCTGGAGGATCATTGATATTTAGAGGGTAGCGTGCAGCATGCTTTTGAGCAACAGTCGTTGCCTCCTCTACTGAAATTTTAAAAAACTCTCTACCACCTCGGTATCTAAATTTTTCTAAATCACTGTGTATTCGACTTTCTACGAGCTCCAACCGATTACATGGAAAGAACGCTTCACATCTAAACGGAGCAGGAACTCCTGTAGTATTCAATTGTGCTAATCTTTGCCCAATTGTTTTTTTCGTGAAACCTATTTTCAATAATCCTGGCATTGCCGGATTAGAAACTACATAAATGCCATGTCTATTGTTATTGGTCATTGGCCCTTCCTATATTTTCTTATTCTAATGCACTATCTTGTTGTTTCATTATCAATGTTAGGTCATCAGAGCTTTTTAGAATGAATTGTTTGCCAGCTTGATCTTGCAATACTACTTTTTCCCATCCTTCAAGATCTATTCTTCTTGATAATTTTTTCTCAGCGCTCCACGCTAATTTGTAGTTGACATTTTTTAGTTCTTCTTCTATGCCTGAATCTGTTGGGTAATTAAGATCAACAAATTTTTCTTCAATTCCTTCCGGTTCCCAACTGACACCGCCAATGGGAGTGCTTATGCCGCGGATTGATCGAAGAACTCTCCTGATGATATTCATGATGCCTCCTGTGCGTTGGAATTAGATATCGTGTCCCGCGAATTTCAGCAACCGGCCTTACGAACCATTGGCTGCTGAAATTGGCCACCTGCATTTTCTACAGCATCTCGAACTATCCCATGCAATGAATGTAAAAATGACCTTGCAGGCTCGCTCATAGCAGAGCTAATTAACGGTGCAGCTTCTTCATATATACGATCAATCTCTTCTGCACGGCGGTATGTTGAGTTTTTTCCAGATAAATCGAAGGATGTTCGCCAGTTCAACCTATGCTCGTCGGCCAAGCGTACTTCGACTAGGTCATGTAGGGCATCAAACACTGATGTCCTGATTGAGGCTAACGCTGCATTTCGCTCTTCGTCGTCTTTTGGAACTTTTGTCCAAGCCGTTGGACTATCAAGCCATTTTGAAATATTTTCCTGCAGCAGCGCGACCAAATCTGCCGCAGGCCGTAATGTGTTATATTCGTTTGCCCATGCGTTGGCAAAACGTCGCGTCAGCGCCTTGACTTTTGTCCAATGTTCCTTTGCTATGCCGTTATGATATTTGAGGCCAAGCCGAGCTTTCCACGGTGCTTGAAAACCCTCCACGGCATCTCGGAACGCTATTTCTAATCCTTCTGCGCTATAAATGGGTGATGTTTGGACTGGCGTTTCGGGCTCTGCTGCTTCCTGCATGACAATCAGCAGATCACGTATCTGACCCTGAAATCCGACTGGAATTTTTTCGATTTCGCGATCTAGGCCGCCAAGAAAAAACGAATTGTTTTCGATCTGATGTTCGAGCATAGCGGCAACTGGAGCACCGATAGATTGTTTTAGAGTGCCAATAGCGTCCCGTACCGAGTTCACGATATGTTCACGTTTTTGTTGGAAATTACTGAAGTTTTGGCCTTTCACGAGGTCAAAATGAGTGAAGGCAATAGCTATTTTGTCTCCGTTGCCGCTATTACCAATGCTGCGAAGCAACTCAAGCGGTGCTGTTTGCATCGGCTGCTCAGCATTGTCTACGATTAATATCATGTCAACTGCAGAAAATCGCCGAGTTACCCGCGTGGAGATGCTTGACGCTGACTTTGCAGAATGGCCGATGCCTTCACCGTCCATTAAGACCAGTTTGGGTGCAATGCGCATCCTTTCGACGATAGGTAGAAATGGCCCACGCACACGTATTCCGTCAACAAGGGGCGTCAACAGCCTTCCGAACTGCTTATGGTGATTGCTGGAAAACCACCGGATCTGTTTCAAGAAATTATCACGCGAGCTTTCCGCGAGGGACCAAACAACCGGCCAGCCTGTCGGGCCGTACTCGAAAGTTCCTGTTTTAATGAGTTTAAAGCGGTCTTCAATGTCTTCCATGATATCCAAAGCGAGTCTTGCAAATTCCTCATTCTCATACAAGCTCTCACCAAAGATTTCCAGCCAACTTGAACGATCCTCGGGATCATCTTGTTCGGCAAGTGCACCAATGGATTCTGAAGTCTCATCACCGACTGTTTGCGATAGTAGCTTGACACGGGAGACAAACTCAACGAGGCGTCCCATATTGCGAGTGTTATCAGCGGCGCTTACAGTTTCATCTTCTTTAATTTCGTCAATCTCTGGCGATTCATTACCAAACGAAAAATCATCCTCTATCTTTTCCTTTTCGATTTGCCAAGCGCCGAGCGGGTAAAAGAGCCGGAAACGCTGCTCTCTGTGGGAGAGCAAGGCTGAGGCGATCTTTTCATCCAACTGTTGTTGAATTGCAGTCAAGCATGCTTCTTCGACGCATTCATCAATGTGCGCACGTACCTCATGTTCTGGCATGAAAGTCACGCTAGCCTCAAATGGGCCGTCGGCTGTCACAATCTCGATATCAGCAGTTGTTGTTCTTGCAGTAGACGTTGAAGGAAAGCGGTCTCGGCTATGGTCGGAGCCAATAAAATGTCGCAAAAGAGTCGTCTTGCCGGCTCCTGTCGTACCCAATAACATGACGCGTGAATAGCCGTCATCTTTAGTCGGCAGAGGAATTTTCGCTTCGCGAAGTGAGGCTGAGGTTGTTTTTCCCGCTTCCATGCCATCGAAAAATGCACCGACCACAATCTTGTCAAAGAGAAGTTTGGCCTCTTTTCGTCTGTCGGCGTTCCACCAACCTTGGTCACTCAACAACGTGTTGAGCTGTTCGACAAGACGATCTGCTTCTGTCTCATCGACTGTTCCTAGCCCTCTGCGGACTTTCAGCCCGAGACGCCCCCTGCTGTCTGTTCGCCTAGGATGGTGGAAAGTAACGCTCCATCC
>DYNZ01000050.1:0-14083 GCA_020720805.1 Leptospira biflexa
CGACTCCACGGATGGAGAAGAGCTGACCCAAGGTCGATAAGGACGCAGTTATGGCATTGCCCAACCGGTCAAATCTTGTGCTGAGTTTATCGAAGCATCGATGCTTATTGGTATAAAACCCAAGAACCAAAGTGTTTCGAGTATATAAACCGTTTTTCCGAGAGCATTCTACTTGCAATCGTAACATGACCTTCATATCTTTGTTATAGTAAATTCCTTGAAAGAAACCAACCTATGAATGCAATCCACGCAACAGTACAAGCAATTCTTGGCCTTGCACTACTCTCTGCTGTTTCAGGCTGCTCCTCGCTGCAAACCGCCTGGTATGCTCAACCCAACGGGTCTTTCAGCGAACGCATAGCTGACCCAAACCGGATGCATGTCAAAGGCGAGGTCATTGCAGCAAGGAGCGATACTGAAGAGTTTCGGTATTATCTCTGAGCAAAATCTGCTACCTACCAAACAAGGATGGGTCCCCCTCTATTACCTGTCATCTCCGTCGAGCCGCCGGTTCTGAATCAGGAGGATATCCGGCTGGAGTGGATGATTTATCCCGTGAAAACAGGTAGGCAAACTACGCTAACCTATACAATCAAAAAGGAGACTCTGCATCTTATAACAGACCAAATCACAAAACACCTTCCAACAGGCATTACGGTCTATCGCATCGAAAGCGACAATCGTCATAATATTCTTCATTATTACAATTATAGTGAAGTGCCAAACCAGATATCCCTGAATAACGCTGTAAGGATTCAACTCTGGTTTTTAAACGCCCGTTATGCGCAGATAAAAAAAATGACATTCCGTCCGAGCGTTTTTATCGAATCAAAAGAGATATCTGGTGCCACTTTAGAGTTTTTACCAAAACGCGACCATACCTATGTATGGTATCAATTCCCTTTTATGATGCCGCCCGTCCGTTAAAAATAAATTATTTCCACCACCACATTTTAAGCACATCCAATATAGTCGGACGTTCGCGCGGCATTTCAGGGTTAAAATCCTTGATGGCATCTTCGATAAATTTTTCGATATAATAAAAAGCCCGCTCGCGGCTCTCCTGATGCGTGGTCAGGACATGATGGGTTGATAACTGCTCTTCAAAGACAAAGCCGTAGGCAAGTCTCTGCTTTGACCGAATATTGTTATAAAGATATACCTGATTCTCAAAATTCACAGTTAGATCATTGATTGCCTGAATCATTAACATAGGCGTATTGATTCGCCAAAGATTGTTACGGGTTGGCGCCAAATTGCGTTTGAGGCTATGCAGGCATGGTATTGTATAATAATCCATATAACCCACCCAGGGAGCAATTTTCTCTGCAGCAATATTTTTGGCAGGCTTCTTCATATAAGGTTTAAATATTTTCACCAAACCTGTAAACAGAAGACGCCAATCTTTCATAATAAACTTTCCATTAAACCAGCCATTTAAAAAAAGCGGCGCTGCCAGAATTACCGCGCCCGTTGGCTGCTTGTTAGCAGGCAGGTTTTCGAGTAGTCTTAAACAGATATTCCCACCCATGGAGTGACCTACGATAAAAAAATGGGTAAACCGATCTCGATGTTCAAGGTAAATATCTTCTACCTTCTGGTACCACTGAGCGTATCGGGTCTCTATAAAATCCTGAACCTTCGTACCATGGCCAGGTAAAAGGGGCGCAGTCACAAAAAAACCTTGCCGATGCAGGTGCTCCCCCAACCAACGCATGGAATAGGGACTACCTTCAAAGCCATGCACCAAAAGCACACCTATTTTGATTCCGCGCTTTCTTGGCTTTCCCGTAAGCGTAAAAGGCTCTGCGCCCTCCATGATCTCCGCTGGATCCGGATCCTGGTAAGCGGAGCTCTCCTTTTCGGGCAAACCAAAATGGCCAATGAGAATGGCGACTACGAATAATATAAAAATGATGATCAGAACTGTTATTGCCATATTTTTTCCTTGCTATTATTTCCCTATACCCACTTTATAGCGCAACTATTTTTGTAAATTGCGATGCAATTTCTTTTTGCGGAGAATTACCATGTCCCATTTGAATGCCCCTTTGATCATGTCCGTTTCCGGAGTTCGCGGAATTGTCGGACGCTCTCTGACACCGATTGTCCTCGCTGATCTTGCCAGCGCTTTTGCCGCCTGGATGGGAAATCGGGGCAAGGTCGTCCTGGGTCGTGATAGCCGGGGCAGCGGCGCGGCAATTTCTGACCTGACAGCCCGAACTTTGAACCTGTGCGGCGTAGATGTAATGGACATTGGGATCGCCCCTACTCCGACAGTACAGCTGATGGTAGAGCTCAGCAAAGCGGCAGGGGGCATCGTGGTCAGCGCCTCCCACAATCCAATAGAATGGAATGCTTACAAATTTATTAAAAAAGATGGAACATTCCTTTCGCCGGACGAGGTCGACACCCTTTTCAACATATATAGAGAGAAAAAGTTTCAATTCGCAATCCATTCCCAGGTCGGTTCGTACGATGAGGATCTCTCGTCATACAGAAAGCATATTGACGCAGTTCTCAAACTTGTGGACCGGCAACGAATAGCGACTCAAAAATTTCGAGTTCTTATAGATTCAGTAAACGGTGCTGGAAGCCGCATAACGCCTCTATTATTGCGCGAACTTGGATGCGACGTGGTGGAGCTGCATACGGAAATCAACGGCATCTTTGGGCGCGGTTCCGAGCCGACTCCGGAAAACATTGCAGGAACCGCAGCTAGGGTAAAGGAACATGGTTGCGCCATTGGGTTTTGCCAAGATCCCGATGCGGATCGCCTCGCCTTGATTGATGATCTGGGTCGTCCCCTTGGCGAGGAAAAAACATTGGCTTTAGCGGTACAGCAAAAGCTCAGCAAGGGAAAAGAGCCCGTGGTCATCAACCAATCCTCCAGCCGCATGGTGGAAGATATTGCCGCCCTTCACCAGGTGCCCTTTTTCAGATCCGCTGTTGGCGAAATCAACGTGGTTGATGTCATGAAAAAAGTGAAGGCCTTCATCGGAGGCGAAGGAAACGGCGGCGTCATTGACCCTGCCGTACACCTGGGCCGGGACTCCCTGGTCGGTATTGTACTGATCCTCGAGCTTATGGCCTCCACAGGCAAAAAGTGCTCGGAGTTAAGCGATAGCCTGCCGCAATATTGTATCAGCAAGGAGAAATTCCCCTCCGAGGCGTTTGCCGATTTTCACCAGGCCAAATCCATTCTCAAAAAAATGGTTCCCGTTTGGCATGCCCGGATCGATGAGAGCGACGGCATTCGCTTTGATATGCCGGAGCAGAAATCCTGGCTGCATGTGCGCACATCCAACACAGAACCGATTATCAGACTTATTGCGGAGGCGCCGACCCAGGAGTCCCTGAAGTCACTTCTGGCTGAGGCAAAGGAGTGCCTTACCCGTGGTTAGGTGCAGTGAGGCGCTCCCACTCCCGGAGGAGAGATAACGCGCCTCTTCACGAGATTTGCCGCAGACATCCTCATCCGCCTGAAAATTGCGGCATACATCGGGATAGAGACTGCTATCATGCAACGCGCACAAGCCATTTTCCTGGAGATGAATACAGGGTAAGCCAGCCCTTTTTCCCAGAGGCATACCGGGCAGTGGAGAGGAGATCGATATCGCAATACAGCAAGCGCCACAATCCAAACGGCATTCCACTATTTTTTCCCCCATAGCTCTTTTTTGGTTGCTTTGATCGCAATAATATCCATTGAATCATCCTGGTTGCAATTCTTGTATGAATAGGTAAGCTGTATGATGAATCACATCTTCGACAAAGAAAATGGAATTATCATCCGCCAATTCTCCGGAAAAGTTGTCGTAGAAACGGTAATTGCCTCCTGGGTGGAAATTTTTAACCTACTCAAGGACGATACATCGATCAAGGGTATTTTATCAGACTTTTCCCAGGCAGACTTTCAACTTGACCCACCAGACCTGAAAACCTTGATGCAATATCTTCGCAGCAATTATGACTTTTTCCGCAATGTCCGTCTTGCTGTGGTCATTGATAATCCCAAGGTTGCCATACCTATGATCGCCAGTACGGAATATCCTGAATTTAAAATCCAGGCATTCAGCACTAGCAAAGCGGCCATGGAGTGGCTGATTGCAAAAATTTAATTTTGTTTCGCGCTCCGTTTTTTCTGGTAAGCCTGCCTAACAATCTCAATCACGCCGGGCAGCACAGAGATGATAATAATCATTAGTAATACTAGAGAAAAATTCCTGCGCACGGCTGGTAGATTACCAAAAAAATATCCCCCTAGACAAAAGATAAACACCCAGACAACTCCACCGATCACATTGTAACTGACAAAATGACGGTATGTCATACTACCGATCCCTGCAACAAAAGGGGCAAACGTACGAATGATGGGTATAAATCTGGCAATAATGATGGTTTTCCCGCCATGTTTCTCATAAAATTCATGAGTGCGCTGGAGATACTCCTTTTTCAGAAACCGCACCTTATCCTGATCGAAAACCTTTGGCCCAAGGTAGTTGCCGATAGCATAATTCACGGTATCTCCAAGAATAGCTGCCAGGATCAGTAGAAAAATCAGCAGCGCAATATTCAGGCTTCCCATGGCAGCAAGAGCACCTGCGGCAAACAATAGAGAATCCCCGGGTAGAAAAGGGGTGACAACCAGACCGGTTTCCAGAAAAACAATGAGAAAAAGAATACTATATGTTAAAACACCATAATCGCGAATAATAACAGAGAGATAGCGGTCAATATGAAGAACAAAATCGATAATTAGCAAAACCAGTTCCATTTAAAATTCCTCATTTGGGATAGTAAAAAAGGCAAAATTTGAACAAAACAACTAACAAAGAGGCGCGCCTGAGGGTGTCAATTGAAAAGTTCTCCTATGGGAAATAAACCTGCATCTCACTGTAGCCAGACGAATTTCCAGAGCGCACAGAAATAACTCTCTCTTTCCGCTTGACCGAAAACTCTCCCCATTCTACTCTTTGCATTATTTTCAAAAAGGTGGTTTTTTTATGATGCAAAGAATACCTCATAAAACAGGATCCATTCGCTCTTTGCTGGCGCTTTTCCTCACGCTGGCTGTTGGTATGACCATGATCTCCTGCAAGAGTTTAGGCGGCGGTTCCAAGCAGACGGCGGATCTCAAAGGAAATATTCTCACAGAATACTGGATGGACATGGATACCATGAAGCCATCCAAGTACATCAGTGGCAGAGGTCCTGTGAAGGTCGGCGCGAATGGAAAAGTAGATCCAAACAACCTTGTCAAAGAGGGAGAGTGGCAACAGTTTTACAACGCGTCCATCGTTTACGGTAAAACAACAACCCAGAAAGTTGGTCCACTTCAGGGAAAAGGGCGTTTCGCGAATGGCAAAAGGGAGGGCTTATGGGAGTTTTATGCGCTGGCACCCAAAAACAAAAAACAACCACAACTTGGGTTTTTTGATCCAGGTCCGGTTCAGAGCTCAGGAAATTTTCAATCCGAACGCAGAGAAGGTGTATGGAAAACATTTCACCTGAACGGAACCACCGCTTCTGTGAAATCTTATGTGAACAACAAAATCCAGGGAGAGGCAACATCCTATTTTGAAAATGGCGTGGTGCAAAACCGGCAAACGTACAAAAACAGCATTCTGGATGGTCCATCCACCTCCTTCTTCAGCAACGGAAAGACCAAAGAAACGGCGAACTATACAAATGGAGAGATCAATGGCCTCCAGGTAAAATACCATAAGAACGGCAAGACAGCTGCACGCGGCGAGGTTCGTATGGGTAAAAAAGAGGGTCAATGGTCCTTTTTCCACGAAAATGGACAGCTGATGCAGCAAGGTTCATTTAAAATCATGACCGTGTACAACCAGAAGGAAAAAAAGAACGAAGAGCGCGGTGTTATGCATGGCCCCTGGACTGAATATTACGAGTCCGGCCGCATGCAAGCTACTGGCATGTATGACAAAAACAAAAAGACCGGTTTGTGGACTTTCTACAATGAGCGCGGCGTAAAAGTGGCCGATTACGCCATCAAAGGGATCATGGTGGCCGGAGTCAGCAAGATTTATGACACGACCGGTCGATTCATCATCGGACAGGGAGAGATGATGGGTATGCCCTTTAAAGCCAAACGAAATGGCACCTGGAAAGATATTGACCCATCAGGAAAAGTCATAGCCGAAGGTCGTTACATGATGGACAAAAAAAACGGAGCCTGGGTCTTCTACTACCCAAATGGTAAAATCAAGGGGCGCGGCGAATATATGATGAACAAGAAAAATGGTATGTGGATTGATTATGACGCTGGCGGTCGCGAAACCAAAAGGGAGCGCTGGATGATGGACAAGCCAGCAAAATTCTAAAATAATAGAGGATAAAAAAATCTATGCAAACAAAGTTTATAATAGGATTTCTTATAGCAACACTCCTTATAGCAGCCTTCTCCTGCTCCCCCGGGAAAAAAAAGGAAGCTGATAAAAAAGAAGAGAGTTCCCTTGCCAGAGGTGTCGCCGCAGTTGTGGTGGGAAAAGTATACCAGAAGATTGGTAAAAAATCGATACCATTAAAAACCAAAGACCAAATCCTGGAAGGAGCTCTACTGCAAACTGAAGCGCGCAGCTACACCGATATTTTGTTCGCTGATATTTCTGTGCGCATCCTTCCCTCTTCTTTGATACAAGTTAACGAATTGCGACGCAATTCCGGCAAAATTCAGCAAGCCATGACAGTTCATTCCGGTGGCGGCTTTTTTCGAGTGCTCAAAAAACTCACCAAAGAAGAATCGTTTATTGTCCGTACGCCCAATGTAGTTGCTGCAGTTCGGGGGACTGATTATATGGTACAACACCAGAACAATAGTAGTACCATTGCAGTTGATTCTGGACAGGTTGAGGTTAAAAAGCCGGATCAAGCGGATGGTACTCTAGTAACCGCAGGCAAACAGGCAAGCCTTGATCAATCCGGACAACTTAAAATTGCCGACCTTCAAAAGCAAAATCTGGAAAATATTGCCTCGATTAAACAAAATATGGCAAAATATAGCCAGGAGATCCTGGATATCATACGCCAAAAGATGGAGGAGATCCCGAAGCAGGTTGAAGAGCTGAAAAATAAAAACAGGGAAGCTGTTGATGAGTTGAAGAAAAAACTGGATGCGGGTCAAGGAACCCTAAAAGAGGGCAACCAGGAAAATATTGATAAAACAAAAAAAGGCGCTACCGATTACATGGAAGAGCTGAAAAAAAAGAACCAGGAACATCGCGACAAGCAGGTCAACCCTCAGCAATAAACTTTAAAACCCGATTGAGACGACACCTCTGTTACGAAAAACCAAGCGCAGGGCAAACCATCTTGTTGGCTGCACCCTGCGCTTGACCTGCTACGTCAAACCCTGCTCCTGAAAACTAAAAAATTTATTTCCAGACACAATCAGATGATCGAGGATCTCTATTCCTAATAAACGTCCCGCCTCGCGGAGTCTTACCTGCACAGCGCGGTCGTTTTCACTCGGATAAACCTGTCCGGATGGATGATTGTGCGCCAAGATCAACGCCGCAGCCCGGTCGCTGATAGCTGGCGCGAATACCTCTCTGGGATGAATCTGACTGCTGTTTAACAGACCTATACTGATGGTTCTGCGGCGAATTATCTCGTGAGCGCCATTCAGCGAAATGGAAACAAAATATTCTTGATTCCGTGCGCTGATATCCCATAAATGGGGTAGAACATCTTCAGGATGCCGGATACTTTGCCGTAAAAACTGGTAGTAACGACGACCCAACTCCAGTGCGGCCTGGATGCGAGCCTGCTGCGCACTTCCCAGACCGGCCACCCGGGATAGCTCTGACGCAATCTCCTCCTGGCTTGCAGAAAAAAGAGTCTCTGCTATTTTTGCCGCCAAAGTAAAAACATCGATATTTTTGGTACCCGTCCCCAGCAGAACGGCGATCAAGTCAGCATTAGCAAGAGCCTCTCTACCTTTTTGAAACAGGGTTTCCCGGGGATTGGCATCCTTGAGAAGTTCATACCTCATATAGATCTCCTGTTTTTTTACCTCTGCAGTTTCGCTCCGCATCCTATACGGAATAAAGGCTTGACTCAAACCATTTGTCCCTGTAAAAATAAAAAAAAACAGGAATATCTTAAATGAAAACTATCCTCCTTATTCTGACGCTTCTGGCTCTGCCGGTTGTTAGCGAAATCAATCCAATCTATTATAAAAAGGCTCAGGAAAAATCCCCCTTTCACTTGATTATTGGGGTTACCCACGTAGAGCGAGGATTCTGCTTTTTCTGTTCAAATCAAAATATTACAGTCTCTGCGGTCATTCAGGAGATCATCAAAATGCCAGAATCCGGAAATCTTCATTGGAAAAAAGGGGATAAAATATCCATCCAATACAAACATGCACGTCCTATGAAAGGACGCACGGGACCAGGCCCCATTCCAATTCTGCAGAGCGGTCAATCCAGAGACGCCTTTCTCTATTTCGACCAGAAGCAAAACTGTTTTAGACCATCGGCTGGCGGTTACAGCTTTGAAAAATTGATCCCCATTACTAAATAATCCGGCAAAAAATGGATGTTGCGTATATGGCTATCTCCTGGTTACTACACCACATAGATCAAGGTCAATTTACGATCTGCTGTTTTAGCAATCCAAAACGATTCAGACTAAGGTGACGCGATAGCATCAATGAAAGAAATAGAGCCACCACGGCGGTACTGTGAATAGCCAGGAGGATCATGACCTGGTAACGGATGGCAAGATCAGGATCGCTGCCTCCCAGAATCTGACCGGTCATCATCCCTGGCAAAGAGACCAGACCCATATTGGCCATCTGTCCCAAAGCAGGACTGTAGGCGTTTTGAAAAGCCTCGCGCATAAAAGGGAAAAGAGCCAACCTGGTTTCTATACCCATACTTAGATAATAGAGATATTCATCCTCTCGTAAACGAATCTGCTTATAAAAAGAGCGCATCCCAATGACTAGCATATTCATAGCGTTTCCAAGAATCATGCCATTGATAGGAATCAAATAATGAGCCTGCAGAGGATTCTCCAGGGGTAATATTACTGCAAGCAGCAAGCCATTGGTCATCAGCAGAGATGCGGCTAACGCCAAAAAAACCGGCAGAAGAAAATACGCCAGACGCAATTCACTTCGTTTGATTACTGTGGCTACTGCGAGAATGGTCATGATAAAAACCCAGAAAAGGTTCAACCAGGGGTTGTTTTCTCGGAATAGATATTGAAGGTAGAGACCAATGAAAAAGAGCTGCCCAGTCATGCGACCAAGAGCAATAATTGTTTGCCGCAACAATCCCGTCTGGTAGTATATCAATATCCCGAAAGGGATTGCCATCAGAAGATATGCGGAGGATAAGCGAAGCCAGGAAATGTCCAGAGGGGTCATAAGGCAACTACCCTGTCCGCCAATTGTTGCCAGCGACGATCATGCGAAACTGATAAGATGGTTACCGTCGAACGCCTGATATAGGCAAAAACTGCAGAGGCGCTGTCTCGATCCAGAGCCGAGGTTGGTTCATCTAAGAGCCAGATTGTCCGCTTCATTAAACCGCAAAAGAGTAAACCAAGGCGCTGTCGCTGCCCTCCAGATAGTTCTGATATTTTCTGATTCCATACCTCTGACGGTAACCGCATGGCCTCTAACAGTTCATTGACCGCCAGCTCCAAGCGAGGTTCTTGATCCACAACCTTCCATTGCACCATGAATCGAAAAAGATCATTGGCCGTTTCTGCCATGCGAGGAAGCTGCTGCGGAAGCCAGCTTATTCTGGCACGGATCATTTTTATATGCGCTGGTTGCAAAGACAGAGAATCGACCATCACAGAACCATACCAGGTTGGCAAAAAACCCATAATAAGTCTTAATAGCGTTGACTTTCCCCTACCCGAGGCCCCTGTTATGACAACATGCTCGCCCCGTTTGACATGCAGTTGAAAATCTGTAACAAGATTCTTGCTGCCAAACCCATAGGCAATTTCGTTTAGTTGAATCATCCTTTTTTACCCAACGAGCGCGGAAAAATTAACCATGTATGCTGATCCAAATGACAACCTATCGTAAACATAATAGAGGGGAAAGAAAATACAAGTGAAAAAAAAGGGTGGTTTTTCGGATAACCTGATGTGAAGAATGCCGGATTTCGCACAAGCTGAAAATTTGGCTATTGGAAGAACAAAGGCTGTGCTGGGCATGGGCATTGCCGCAGAGCACTTTCTGGCGTAGTTATCCTTAGAAAAATTGGCTCTTTGTGATAATACACAGTCATAATGCTTCTCCTGGGTAATTTTTTGCAGATTCATTATTCCAGGAGATGTCTATTATTGATATCATACAATTATTTTTTACTAATAGTCGCAAACAGGAAGATTGCGCTCTTCAGGCTCAATGCAGCTCCGTAGCCAGGATGGCCTTAGGAGCCGAATTGCGGTTTTTCGTCGCTTTTTGGCGGCAAAAAGCGACAAAGACTAATTGCAGGAAAAAGGTTATGTCAAAAAAAATCTACTCCGGTGATGGTTGGTCCTTTGATTCGGGCGCTATTCAGAATAACAGGGAAAAAATCCATCTGCTTCCTGTAGAGCATAAACTCAAAATCAGGCTGGAAAAACGGGGCGGCAATAAACTTGTCAGCAAGGTTTGCGGTTTTTTTCTAAGCGATCAAGATGGTCAAAGCTTAGCAAAAGAGTTACGAACAGAATGCGGTAGCGGCGGCACCTGGAAAGATAACTGCATTGAGATACAGGGAGATCAACGGACAAAAATAAAATTCCTGCTGACTCAAAAAGGATATAAAAACATCACAATTATATAAACTCCGCCGCGGCAAAATTCCGCAGCAGAGTTTAAAGTTTTTCTAAAGAAGCCTTTCCGCGATCTGAACCGCATTCAGGGCTGCCCCTTTTAAAAGCTGATCTGCCACCACAAAGATATCCAGACCATTTTCCTGGGAAATATCTTCACGTACTCGACCGATCCAGGTAAAGTAATCGCCTGATGCGTCTATAGGCATTGGATACTGCAATTGGGATGGGTCATCTTTTACTTTGACCCCTTCCGCTTTACCGAGAATCTCCAGCGCCTGCGCTCGTGTTAATTTTTTTTCTGTTTGGATATTAATGGATTCACTATGAGCGCGCAAAACAGGAACACGCACACAAGTCGCGCTAACCTTCAAATCTGCAATCTCCATAATCTTCCTGGTTTCATATACCATTTTCATCTCTTCTTTGGTATAATTGTTTTCCTGGAAAACATCTATATGCGGAATAAGATTGAACGCAATTCTGTAAGGAAACTTTGCGATCTTTAACTCTTTTCCTGCCAGATAATCTGCTGTTTGCGCAACGCATTCATCCATCGCTGCCTGACCAGCACCAGAAACTGCCTGGTAAGTGGAGACGACCACGCGTTTGATTGTGGCTGCACGGTGCAGAGGCATTAGAGCAACAACCATCTGGATTGTTGAACAGTTGGGGTTGGCGATAATACCTTTATGCTCCCGAATACGGTGCGGATTCACCTCAGGAACGACAAGGGGGATACCTTCATCCATGCGAAAAGCAGAGGAGTTGTCCACAACAATAGCGCCTGCTTTCACGGCAGATGGAGCAAACTCCTTGCTTCTAGAAGCGCCAGCACTGAAGAGCGCGATCTCAACCCCCTTAAAAGCATCATGGGTCAACTCCTCAACCGGAATTTTCTCCCCTTTGAAATTTAGGGTTTTACCTGCAGATCTGGCCGAAGCCAACAATTTCAAATTTTTAATAGGAAAATTACGTTTTTCCAGTACCTCAAGAAATTCGGTACCAACCGCGCCGGTGGCGCCGACTACTGCTACATTTTTTGCTGACATATCTTTATCCTTTCTCATACAGTGGCGCTTGCCTTATCCCGCCGGATTTTTTCCGGTCAAAGAACGATGACAGGACTGTTCTATGACCCTCTTTAAAAACGATAGCTTTTTAGGCAAGCAGAACTCCCACAGAGGGAAATAATAATTGACTTTCCCGCACAGGAACTTATTGACCTGAGTTTATAATGACATCGTAAAGAAGGATCAAATGCAGTGGCAACTACTCATTAGTTTTGTTCATGAGGTTCCCCCCATGAGGCAACCTGAGGACTCAGTACCGCACATACAATATGCCAACAGCGAAGAGATTGCCTGGCATCTGACAAAGCAGTTACGCCTCCCCGATTTAGTTATATCAGATACAGATACCATTCCAGGGTTTCTTTGCCTGGCTGATAACGAACCTATGCTGACAAAAATCTACAAAATAAAGAAAAGAGCGCCAGAAAAGCGGCTGCTGGTTCTGGCGGCTTCCCTCGAGATGGCAATATCAATCGTAGATTATTCTAGAATTACCGCAGACAGAAAAAAAATTGAATCATTCCTCGGGCTTCTATGGCCTGGATCCCTAACCTGCATTCTTCCGTTAAAAGCTGGACACTCATTTTCGTCAGCGCTGCATCAGGAAAACCAGATTGCTATCCGTGTGCCAGATCAACCATGGTTACGTGCTACAATAGAGCAATGCGGCTCTTTTGTAGCGGCTCCCTCGGCCAACCTATCTGGTCTCCCGGTTGAAGAAACCCCTAGGAACATATTCAGACAATTCCAGGATTCCATCTCTTTGTACCATTTCCATCTGGACGAAATTTCTCTGAAAAAGTGGGATGGACTCTCCCCTATTTTGGACTTTACTACATGGAAAACAAATCAGCCTTCTACAATTGTCGATCTCTGCGGGGCTGAACCTGTGCTTGTACGCGGAGGCGCTATGCCCTGGCCTTTGATCCAAAGTCAATGGCACAGCTACGAATGATTACAGATAAAATTCTAATCCCTCATAGGCCTGGATGATTTCCGGTTCATTTTTATGCATATTTTTACGATGTTCCAATGCCAGATCAAGAATTGCTGCTAACTTCTCATCATCATAAGATGGATCGTGGTGTGTCATCACAAGCTTTTTCGCATTCCAGCTAATGGCCATATTCACAGCCATGGAAACCGATGTGTGTCCCCAGTCAAATTTATAGAAAGCCTCCTCCAGGGTGTACTGGGAATCAAAAATTAGAATATCCGCTTCGCGAAAAAATGGATTGTACTCCTGAAGTTCATCAATTTGAACCATAGTAAACTCAGCATCCGTAGCAAAAACAAAGGTTTTCTGGTTTTCCGTTAAACGGTAGGCAAAAGATCCCCCTGGATGGTTCAAAGGGAAGCAACTAATGGTTATACCGTCAATGTTAACAGAACCTTCCGTACTAAGAGTATGAAACTCCTTAACAGAAGCCATACCCTCCAACGGCTGCGGAAAATGATCATACAGCTGTTGACGCTCAAACCGTTCCTGGAGATCCTCAAACGGTGAGTAAAAATGAATTTTATTACCTGGAATGTAAGCGGGCACAAAAAAGGGAAAACCTTGGATATGATCCCAATGGGTGTGGGAAATAAAAATATGGATCTCTTTTCCCCCTTCTGCAAAACCTTCGTTGCGAATTAAAGAGTCTCCCAGTCTTCTGATTCCTGTGCCTGCGTCAAATACCAAAAGCGAATTATGCTCTTGGGAACGCACCTCGACGCAGGTAGTATCACCCCCCACCGTTTGTGTTGCATGAAAGGGTTGCCGATCTAAAAAGGAGCGCACAGAATCAATAGTTCCAAGGTCGTCCGGGGTTATTTTCATCAACAACTGCTCCAATTTCCGCCGAAGCTGCTGATTGTTGATCGGTGCAGGCAAACTTCCCCGTACTCCCCATAATTTAATTTTCATTTTTGTAACCTGCTTGATAAACTGTATCTATACCGTAAAGAAAGTGCTTTTCGCACTTTCTGGTGCTTCGACCTTGCTCACCACAAGCTTCGTTATCCTAACTGCCGAATTTTCCGCTTGCGCGAAATTCGGCATACTTCGTTCCTTGCAAACCTTTCCAAGGCTTTTGCGAGGAGCGAAGCATGCGAGTGCAGAATAAGTCTCACTGGGCGAAGCCGCGCAGTGTGCGTATCGCTTCCGAATTATAAAATACAAAAAGGAAGCGATGTGTCTTCATATCGCTTCC
>DYNZ01000050.1:14183-22170 GCA_020720805.1 Leptospira biflexa
AAAAAGGAAGCGATGTGTCTTCATATCGCTTCCAAATAATAAGATAAAAAAAGGAAGCGATGCCATGGGGAAAACCAATTCCTTTTCGGTATACATTCAATATATTGTCATATTTCCACTTGCCCATTCAAAAAATCATGGTTGCTCTAAGAAATTCTACTGATATAATCCTTGATTACATGGGCACTACTGGCTGGAAAATGAAAAATTTCATCAAAGAAGATAGCCGGATTTTGAACTTTCTCCCAATCGCGGAGAATCGCACCGACGATTCCCGGATAAAAAAGAGATTGTCCCAGCTGCTCCCGGGACTCGACCGGTCTGCGTTTCTGCAAGAAATTACTGATAGATCGCGGCACCCCTATATCGGGTATGAAGCTTCTTCGCAATCTGGTTCTAGAGCCGAGAGCCTCACCAAAATCCTGCATTAGCTGCAACAGGCTAATCTCCTCTGACCCGGCAAGCTGTACCGAAAAACTCCAATAACTGCTGTCATATAAAAGCTGCAGCAGCACAACGTGCAGATCGCGCATGGCCAAAAATTGTCTTGGCTGGTTGGCCCAGGATGGAACCAGACTCCATTTTTTTTGAATTAAATAGAGGGCAAGATTCTCAAAAAAAAGGGATCCATAGCCTGTGATAGGCGCACAATGAAGAATCCGGTAATGCAGCTTCATTTTCTTGACCCACTCCTCGATTTGGGAGAGGGAACGCCCCCATATTTCGCCTTGAAGCTTACTGGGAATCACCGGCCTCGGCCAGATCAGAGCCTCCACACCACTTTGTTGTACCGTATCCAAGAACTCCAGATGCCGATCCAGGCTCAATTCCAAACTGACATCCGCGGAAAAAAAACCCTCTAGGTGAATCACCTGCTCAGCCTGATCCAGAAACCCCTGGTAACTCTCAGGCGTAGATATATCGGCACGTACAATATCCAGGGCATCTGGAAAACGCTTTTGCCAATAGGGCCATTTGGCAGGCAGAACATCATCCTGGCCAAGCAAAGCTACAACTTTAAATCCCTCCTGCATCAGAACAGGAACCAGCCCACTGCCGACATCACCTGCGCTATTTGTCACAAATATGTATTTTTGATGATCACTTTGCATTTGGGTCAATAACTTCCCTTCTCTACATCCTCAAATGGGATAAAGACTAATCCTAATTGAACCCCGGCCAGATCAAGGAAAATATTGCGTTAGGAAAGGTTCCAAGGGAAAAGTGAAGGTGTATTTTGCCATCCATACAGGAGATCCAACGATATTTCCATTGACATTTTGGCGTTTCTCAGCATAAACGTACTGGTATACTTTATTCTCAATCCAAGTCATTCAGAGGAGTTACACTATGATGTTTTTGCTTCCGGCATTAGGTATCATTTTTCTTTTTCTGGGTATTCTATTATTTGTCCTGCTTTTCCTGAATGACCTCCCCCGCACCTGGCAGGATATTCTCAACCGCTCACTGCAGCTCTCTATGCAGGATAAAAAAAGTTCCGATGAACAGCAGTTATTTTTTAAGGAAGGAGTGGCCATAGAACTGGATAAAAAAAATCGAATTCGTAATATAGCGATCGGATTCAGCATCACTATAACGTTTATGCTTTTTCTCTATCTGGTCAGCGGTGCTGTTACCCTTTGGTATTTTCGGGACAACTGGCATGTTTTGACGGAACAAAAATTTCTTTTTTCTCTTTTTTACGTACTCGGCATGCTGTTAATGATATTAGCCATCTTTTTAGGAGTCAGAATTCAGCGCTTGGACGATCTCTCGCTTTTTGGCTCGTATATCCCAGGACGGTTCTTTCCCAATTTTACCGGCAAATGGAACGCGGAACAGATCCATGATCAATACCATGCTACATTGATTTCCAATGCGGAGAAGGAGCGACTATTACAGTCAGCCCGATACCTTTTCCTTTTTATTTTTTTTATTCTCGTTATCCTGGCGATAATTCTGATGTTTCATTTTCATTATTGATTCGATTGCAGTTACATCATAGAACCACAACACAAGGATTTTTCAAAATATGAGCAGCGGAATTTGCGTCAGTCACCATCAACTTATTCCTTATGAATTTCACTCCTGTAGCGCTGAGATGGAAGGATATCCGGCCTCAACACTAACCAAAGCTGGCAGCGGTGTCTGGAAAACTCCTCGAGAAAAGGAAAACCATATCGCAACGGCCGTATTTTTGTTACCGGCTGACAAGCCCTTTAACTTTTTGGCACTCGGTCTTGATGTCAAAGAGAAGGATAGCAATCCTAAAGCGTTTCGAATTGAAATCAGTTCGGATGCCAAAAACTGGACAGCTATAGCTAGGGAAGATGAATTCAAAGGAAGCGTAGATGGGATCTACAAATGGCACTTTCCGCTCATCCAAACCCGGTATATTAAAATTCTGCTGCTAGAACATTATCCCAAGGATGGCCTCTTCTACTCCACAATCACAGCTCTGCAGATCGGCATCAATGGGGTCGAAAAGATAACAGTCAGCAGTGAACTTGACCGACTATGGACCAAAGAAAATTTATTTGACCGAAGAGCAGATTACGGCTGGTCTACCAAAATAAACAGGGCCAAACAGGTTGAAAAGATTGAGATCGATCTCGGAGCAATTAACCATATCAACCAGATCTCACTAAAAAGCAAAGATGCCATCAACACCTATTTCCCCAGAAAATTTTTCTTTGAATACTCAAAAAATGGCGATATCTGGTACACCATTCACGAGGAGAAGGACTTTGTCGCAGAAAAAGACACATGGTATTCTTGGTCTTTTTTACCAACCAATATGCGGTTTTTCCGAATCATTATCGAGGAAGGATCCACGAATGAAGATGGCAACCTGTTAAGCCAGATCATTGAGATGGAGTTGTACGCGGTCTCACTTATTTTTGACCATACACATCCCCATGAGGGCATTACCCCCTATGCCACCACTTTGCATGCTGGTTTAATTCGATTAGCCAAAGATGGTGAAGACTCAAAGAGCGTTGCGGTTCAGGGTAGCGACAGACGACTGCGTGATGCCACCGTGAGCACCAAGGGAATTGTCCGACTTGCGGCTAATGGAGAAACGTCCGAATTTGCTGTTGTGCAAGGGAATGACAAACGGTTACGGGATGCTGATGAAACCACAAAGGGAATTGTACAATTAGCCAAAGATGGCGAAAGCAGAAAAAATCTTGCTGTACAGTCCAATGACAAACGTCTGCGAGAAGCCGATGAGAGCAATGCCGGCATCATCAAGCTTTGTCCCCCAGGTGAAACCGCTAGCCGCAAAGCTGTACAAGGGGATGACCCCCGTCTGCGCATCTCTTCTGAAGATTTTCCAGGTATTGTTCAACTCGCCAAAAATGGTGAGGATCGCGCCAATACCGCAGTTCAGGGAAATGATGATCGATTAAAGATCGCCACCACAGAACGCAAGGGAATTGTCCAACTTGCTAAAAATGGAGAAACAGGAGAATTTCTCGCGGTTCAGGCCAATGATAAACGGCTATTGGATGCCACGGCCAACAGCAAAGGTATCGTGCGCCTTGCTCGCAATGGCGACCAGACCCCTGGCAATGTTGTCCAGGGAGATGATCAACGGTTACAGGATGCATCTGAGAGCAACAAAGGAATTATCCGCCTGGCCAAGCACCAAGAAAAAATGGCTGGCTTAGCCATTCAGGCTGATGACCCTCGACTTTACGACCAGCGTGAAGCCAAACCACATAACCATGAGTATGCACCATTACTGCACCATCATAACGACCATGAAGGAAACCTGTGGATCCATGGTTATAAAACCAATCAGGTGAAAGATACCAACCAACCCAAGGATGAAAACTCGCTTATTGGAGCACGCCTGGTGTCTGCGACAGAAAACTCCGAATCTACTGAAAGTATTTCTATTTTAGCCATCGTTGATAGCAAAATTGCCGGCCGCAGCTTTGGCGTGCTTGCGCATAGCCCACATACCGGATTACGTGGACAAGCAACTGCATCCGGGGCTGGGGTTGAGGGTCATGGCCGCGATTGTCCAGGAGGAAAATTCTTTTCCAGGCACGATTATGCCCTTGTTGCCGGCAGCACCAACCTTGAGGATGGCAGCCAATCAAGCGGTAAAGCCTTCCAAAGCTTAGGAAAATCCCTTTTCGAAGGTCAGGTTCAAATTCAGCCAGGGAAATCTGGCGAGGAGAGCTGTATCGTTTATCCGTTTGAGGCCAATCATCACGAACCGCTCGGAAACGGTGATTTAGTCTGCATCGACAGCAATCAGGATTCTACAGTTAAAAAATGCAACCAACCCTATGATCGCTCTATACTCGGAGTCGTCACACAAAATGCAGTTTTAACTATGGGGGCACCCGCGCATGGCTCCTCAGTCATGGTCGCTGTGCATGGAATTGTGCATGTTCATGTTGACCCCTCTTTCGGTGAGATCAAACCAGGAGATTTACTGACCTGTAGTAAAACACCTGGTCATGCGATGAAAGCAAAACTCGATCAGATTGAAAAAATAGGGAGTATCATCGGCAAAGCGCTTCAATCAGCGTCGGGAAAGACCCAGAAGATTAAGATTTTACTCGGAAAAATGTAATCAAAACAGAGGAGAAATGTATGAATATCATACTCTTAGGCCCACCCGGAGCCGGTAAAGGCACCCAGGCTGAATTTATAAAAAAACAGTTTCACATGGCTCATATTTCCACAGGTGATATTCTGCGCCAGGCTGTAAAAGAGAATAGCCCCATGGGGATCAAAGCAAAAAGCTTTATGGATCAAGGGGCTTTAGTTCCTGATGAGGTCGTGATCGGAATCATCCAGGATAGATTGCAGCAGCAGGATACCATGAAAGGCTATATGCTCGACGGTTTTCCACGGACAATCAACCAGGCCGACGCACTGAATGAGATGCTTAAGGGGCTAAGCTCATGGGATCAGGATCGCGCAATTCAGCATGTGGTCTATCTTGAAGTTCCTGAACTAGAGTTAGTTCAGCGCCTCCAGGGCAGGGCTGCCAAAGAGGGAAGAGTTGATGACAATGACGAGACGGTTAAAAACCGAATCAAAGTTTACTTTGAACAAACCTCACCGCTAATCGATTACTATGAAGCCAAAAAACTTCTGCGCCGTATTAATGGACGCGGTGCGATAGAGCAGATCACTAAGGATATCCTTTCCGTACTTTCTTGATTTCCGAATAGCCGCTTTTTCGTATGTAAAGCGGCTGAACCCTTTTTATACGGATACCTCTTCCACGGTAAGATCATCCATAGGTTTTGCCACCTCATTTAATACCAGGCCAGTCAGCAACTTGGGATAGAAGTAGGTCGATTTCTGAGGCAAAACTTTGCCGCCATCTGCTACCTCTTTTAATTCATCAACCGAAGTGGGAAACAGTGTAAACCCAACCTGATGAGATCCATTATCAACATAGGATGGAATAAGAGCAGGATCTTCCTCTCCATTCGGATAGAAAATATATTTTCCGCTTTTGGCCATCTCTTCATTTATTCCAAGAATTTCAGAAAGAATAAAAGATTGTAAGACCTCTGTATCTAAAAGACCACTCTCCTGCCTTAGTTGCAATATATATCCTTGACCCTGAAAATACATTCCCATCTGCCTGCGCCTTCCGGGGATCGGTATCTCCGCAGCGTTGCTTTTTGTAACAAAAAATTTGTCAGTCAGTTTATCCAGAAATCTAGCGAATGTCTCATTCGGCAAATTTTTTACTATACGGTGATAACCAAGAATTACCATATCTGTATCAGGTGCTGCAAAAAGCAAAGTCCGTTCATAGTCAGCGTCAGGATTATCTCCATTTATTGCTCGCAACCGGTTTCTATAATCAATCATAGTCTGATATCTATGGTGCCCATCGGCAATATACAACACTCGATCGCTTAATAGCTCCTCTAATTCTGGATCAGAAACAATAAAAAGACGGTTTTCTACAGTTCCAAACCCCGCAAGCCTCTTCTTGGCCTCTGCCCCATATCCTTCTGGCCACAAAAAATTCAATAGTGGCTGTTGCTCCTGGCAAATTTTTTCCAATTTCCGCGCAACCAGCATTTCTGGATCTGCCATGATAGTAAAGATCAGGCCAATATTCAATCCGGTTGCCATCGTTAATTTAAGTCGGTCAATTTTGGGTCCTTGCTTAATCTTTTCATGTCTCTTTATTTTAGTGTATGTATCATCTAAATCTGCCGCGGCAATAACACCTCGCCTCACGCCAAACTTTGTTAACTGTTCATATACATAGAATACCGGTTTTTCATCCTTAACCAGAATTTTCTGATTGCACCAATCCTGGAAGATGTGATTGGCGTTCCTGTATTTTTCATCCTGATCGCCAAGGGGTTTCTGAATGTGTATGATATTATACGGTATGGAACGCAATACCTGATCCAGAGTGTCTCCATACTCAAACACATCATAAGGAGGAGCGATGCACTCACCTGCTTTTACCTTATCAGGATGAAAACGTAAACCTCGAAAGGGATGCAATTTTACTCCAATTTTTGCCATACTGAAAATTCCTTTTTATGATCAAAATTTTTTATCTTCGGTAGCAATACATACACCCTTCAATATGCAATCTTTCCTTTGGTTTGGAAGACCCATCTCTAAGTTGCTTTTCGGCCGGTAAAAGAAGCGCAAAAACAATTTCGCCAATTGAAAGTTCATGGCGACATCTGGGACAATTTTTTATTTTATCTCGACATATATCGCATCCTTCAACTTCTACCCGTTTACGTCCATCGGGTAAAACCATACTTTTCGCATACACCCTTTCGGAAGTGCTGGTACGATGTCCGCAGATTGGGCAAACAAGTAGTGATCCTTTGGTTTTTCTGAGCCCTACTACATCACTCTTGTCACTATTTTTATAATGTGATTCTGGAAAGAAAAACAGCAAGAGAATCAGCAAAAATGCCGCCACAAAAATTACCACAATGATCTCTAAAAGCATAGGGATGCTACTTTTCCTTGAAAGAATTTTCAAGAGCATACTTTGCAGCATTCTGTTCCGCTTTTTTTTTCGTCGCTCCTATGCCAATACCACATGAGTCATTTTGTATTAACACCTTGGCTGTAAATTTTTTATGATGATCTGGGCCGCTCTCTTTGATAATACGATATTCTGGAATAATACCAAAGCGCTTCTGCACGATTTCCTGGAGTGAAGATTTATAATCCTTTTTATACTCTGCATTATCAGCCTTATGGATGAGTGGTAGTATCAATCCAATTATAAAATTTCTTGTAATTTCCAGCCCCTGATCAAGATATAAAGCTCCAACTAACGCCTCAAAAGCATCAGCTAATATTGACTCCCTGAATCTTCCCCCGCTCTGCTCTTCCCCTTTACTGAATAATAAAAACTTTCCCAAATGAACACTTTTTGCTAGAATAGCCAGGGAACTTTCAGCGACAACAAAGCTTTTGATTTTTGCTAATTCACCCTCATCATATTGAGGAAAATTTTTGTATAGATACTCATTCACTACCAATCCAAGAACAGAATCTCCAAGGTATTCTAGCCGTTCATTGCTCGAAGTTTGATTACCGCTTTCATGGGAGAAGGAACTGTGTGTCAATGCTTGAAGGCAAATGGATTCATTAATGAATCGAATTTTGTATTTTTTATAGAATTCGCTAAAAAAATCGGTATTTATACGCTGACTGGATTCCACTGAGATAATATACCTGAAATAAATTGGTTTTCCCCTGGCATTGCTACCGTTATAATTTTATAATTGGACGCGATTTAAAAACGCATTGTCCCAGAGCACCAATTTTGCTCGCGCAAAAGCCTTAGCAAGACTTTACGAGGTGCGAAGCATGTTAAATTTCGCGTAAGCGAAAAGTTCGACAGTTAAGATAATGAAGCTCATCCAGAGCTTTGCCGAATAACACTACCTTCACATTATATACTCGAAACACTTTGGTTCTCGGGTTTTATACTGGCTAAAGGGTGCGT
>DYNZ01000051.1 GCA_020720805.1 Leptospira biflexa
GGATACCCTGACTGCATGGCGTTGCCTTGCGTCGGGTAATGCCAGGTCGTGGTATAACCAACGTCCTTTTGGCACAAAGTCCATTGCAAACAGTAAATACTGGCTAAAGGGTGTGTCGACATCGCTGGCATTGCCTTGCGATATCCGAAAACTAAAATGTCTTAAATATAGAAATAAAGCAGGGTTTATACAAAGGAGTGTTCTATGGCAAAAGCAATAAAAGAGATCAAAGCCATAACTATGGCAGGTCAGCAAAAAGGGGTGATTTCTGTAGCCAGGATTCAGGAGCCTTATGGCGACAACTCTGCACCTGTTGTCAGCATCGCTGTTTCTTTGCAGGGTGAGACAAACCAGATGGAGTGGAAAACCCATATTCCCCTGGAGAATGTCGATGCCCTGATCGAGGCTCTACAGGTGGCAAAAAAGGGGTAAAAACTTTCCAAATAGTTTTTACGAGAGGTGAGCAGGCCTGCAAAGTCTCTCACTCCGAAAACAGGGTCGTTGGTTTATTGCCCTAAATGGCGGTAAAGGCCACCACGACTCTTTTTTCCCTCTTCACGGTCGTCTTTTGGATCAATGTGAATGTTGATGCAAGCATCAGGAAAGATCTCTGTAAGGCTGGCAATTAGCCTGGTAGAGAGCTCGTGGGCTGCCACCAGGTTTTGTATGCTGGGCAACACGATATGCATCTCCATGAAGATTCGGTTTCCAGATTTCCTGGTTTGCAGATTGTGGTAGCTGGTAATATCGGGAAAAAATGTGCTAATGCGCTCATGGATCTGGGACAACTCCCCAGGGGGTAGCGATTTATCCATAAGTACATCGATGGCCTCTTTTATGATCTCCCAGGCAGCCCAGCAGATGTAGATGGCAATCGCTATGGAGAGAACGACATCAATATAATAAAACTGGGTGAAGTGGATAACAGTAATAGAGATAGCGACAACAAAATTGGTCAAAACGTCGGTAAAATAGTGCAGGCTGTCTGCTTTGAGGGCGATAGAGCCAGTTTTTTGAGCTGCCTTTTTTAAGAACCTGTAGAGCAACCAGGAGCTTAGGCCTGACAGAGCCATGACTAAAATCGCAATATTGGTATGGTAGATTTGAATTTCGTTTGTATGGCTTTTCCAGATAGCTGAAGCGACGATGTAAGCCCCTGATAGGAGCATCAGTTGCCCCTGGACAAATCCCGCCAGGCTCTCGGCCTTACCATGCCCATAGTGGTGATCCTCGTCCGCTGGTTTCAGGGCGTGGCGAATCGAGAGATAGTTCATCGCAGAGGCTGCTACATCCATACCGCTATCCAAAGCGGAGGCTAGGACCGCCATGGACGCGCTAAAGTAGGCTATTATCAGTTTGGCCAAAGTCAAAGAAAGGGCTGTAAAAACTGCGATCAGAGCAGCCTGTCTCTGTTTGTCAGGAATGGGGTTCGTCTCGGGGAGCGTTTGCTTCATCTGATGAATCTTCCCTTCTCATTTGGAGGGCATCAAAGGCAGATGATTCTTTTTGGCAACCGTAAAACGCTTTTCATGATTTGCAGAAAAATATTTCTTTGGCAATAAAAAAGGGGTGAATCTATGCCGATTCTGATTCCGGATTCCATTTTGAGCGTGGTCGTTTTGTTTGCTTTGCTGATTCTGGTGTTACTTCTCTGGCTCAGTTTTCAATTGGGAATTTTTGTAAGCTCAAAAAAATGGCGGACTCAGATAAGCCGCCAGCGTCGAGAAGCGGTGCAGCAGTCGCGTCAGGTTTTGCGCGGACAGCTTTGGGAGGAGTTTGTTCCTTATCTACCTGGGTTTCCTTTTCATCCCCAGGACGCCCGATTTCTGGGAAGCCCGGTTGACTTTGTCATCTTTCCAGGGTTAAATAGCGACAGCGAAGAGGTCTCTGTAGTTTTTCTAGAGGTAAAGAGCGGACGTTCCCAACTGAATCAGAGAGAAAGACGAATCCGCGATGCTGTTAAGCAGGGGCGCGTGCTGTGGCAGGAATACTTTCTGGAAAAGGAGCTGGAAAAGGGGTAGCCGCAGTGTCGAATCATCAGCCTGATCTTCTAGATTACTATAAAGAGGCGCTGGGTCAGTTTGGACCAGGGAATTGGTGGCCTGCGGACTCTCCTTTTGAGGTGATGGTAGGGGCTATTCTGACCCAAAACAGCTCCTGGAAAAATGTGGAAAAAGCTATCAAACAGCTCAAGCAATCTGAGGTATTATCGCCCTCTGCTATGGTTGCGATAGATCAGGAACATCTGGAGGAGCTGATACGCCCCTCAGGTTATTATCGTCAGAAAGCCAGAAAGCTACGCGAGTTGTTGCACTGGCTGTCTGGACACCAATTTCAACTGGATAGGATAAAGAAAATTCCCTGGCCAAAAATTCGCGAAGAGCTTCTGCAGATCTGGGGAGTTGGTCCAGAGACAGCGGACTCCATTTTGCTCTACGCCCTGGAGAAACCAGTGTTCGTGGTGGATCGTTATACCTACAGGGTGGCCTGCCGCCATGGGTGGTTTGGCATGAGTTGCGCTCAATCTTATAACAACCAGCTTTACCATTGGCTACAGCATCAGATGATGAGCGCCATGAACCAGGGGCAAAGAGCAGAGATTAACGCGCTCCTTTTCTATAACGATTTCCATGCTCAGATTGTGCGCATAGGTAATGGTTTTTGTAAACCTGATCCCCGGTGTCAGGGATGTCCCTGGGATTGTTTTCCTAGAGGATGAAATTAAGGTGGATTATTTGGATTTTTGACGCAACTTTGTGACCTGCTCCCCACCGATACCCCAGTTGTCTGTATCCACTTCATCAATGACCACGACCGTGGTTTTGGGGTTTTTCCCCAGGACATCCACCAGTAGCTGGGTTGCTCCTTGAATGAGCTGCTCTTTCTGTGCGGCAGTGGCTCCCTCTTTGGTGATTTTAATGTTGACGTAGGGCATATTGGCTCCTCCCCTATTTTAATAATTTGGCAATTTTTGCTTCAAAGATGCCGTTTCTGTCATCGAAGGAAAACTTTTTTTTGATATGCGGGGAAAAAATGAAGGTGAAACAACCTGCTTCAGTTACCGTTTTTGGTCTGGGATTGATTGGAGAACTCTGGGCTCAGCACTGGTATGCGGATGGAGTTCTGGCAGCGGCCTGGAATCGAACACCGAGAGAGGAGTTTCCTCAATGGATGTCTGATCCAGCAACTGCTGCAAAAAAGGGGGACCTGTTGGTAATCGTGGTTGCCGATCCAAACGCAGTTTCCTCGATTTTTGAAAGGATTCTGCCTATCCTTGACTTTTCAAAAATCGTTGTGCAAGCAAGTACTATTGACCCGGCAAGCAGCGCGAATTTTTCCGGGATGGTAAAGGCGCGGGGAGCTGGTTATATCGAATCTCCCTTTACCGGCAGCAAGCCAGGAGCACAAAATAGAAAAACAGTTTTTTACCAGGGAGGCGATGCAGGGACGATTTCAGCCGCAGAGAAGCTGCTGAGCCTCATCTCTTCACAAAGGATGCACATTGGTTCTGAAATGCAGGCTGCCACTCTGAAATTGGCTTTGAATATGCAGATTGCAGCGCAAAATCAGATCCTGGTTGAGAGTCTCCATTTCAGCCGTCAAGCCGGCATCTCCGATGATCGGTTTTTTGACGCGCTTCGTTCCAATGCTGCCTGGAGCGGAGTTACGGCTCTCAAAGAACCGAAGCTGCGCGATGGCGATTATTCTGTACAATTTTCGATAAAGCATATGCTGAAAGATCTGAGGCTTGCCTTGGCCAGCCAGAATGAGGGAGATAGTCCTGTATGTAGCGCAACGGAATTTGCCTTTTCCCGAGCCGCCTCAGCCGGCTTTCAGGAGGAGGATTTGGCTGCCCTGATTAAGGTATTCGAGCCGGAAAAATAGAGGTTCATTTCTGCATGTGGTTCTCTATAAGAGAGCTTTGTTATTTACGTTGGCTCTTGAGCCTGCTTTGCATCCATTTCAGGGGCAGCAGCATAGAGACCTCTTGCTGGTAAGCGCGGTAGGATGCACCAAACTGTTTGATGAGCTTGCGCTCTTCCAGAAAGGTGCCAAGGATTACATACAAAGTCAGAATAGTGTTTACTACCAGCGCAGTCCAGTCTAGAGGCCTGGGCCATAAGATGAGAATTGTACCCAGATACCAGGGATGGCGTATAAATGCGGAGATCCCTTTGCGTTCAAAACTTCCGCTTGAGCTTAAGACTTGCGCACCTTTCCTTGGTTGCGATTGTTCATGAAGCTGCGCGATTCCCATAAAATGGGCCATGCTATATCCGCGCGCACCCAAATAGAAGAGCAGAAGGGCAGCGGCAATTAGAGCAACCTGCGCGATACGGTAGTAACCTTCCCAAGCAAAGAAAGGGGGCTGCTGTACGCTCCAGGAGTAAGCGATGACAGCGATAAAAGAGAGACCTGCCACTGAATTAAAGAGTAACCGGTAGTAACTATAAAAAGAGCCCAACATTCCGGAAAACCAGTCGGTCACGAGCTTGGAAACCATCAGGCTATGGAGTGCTCCCCATGCGCTAAAAAGTCCGACCAGCCAAAGGAGTACAGAGAGGGAGAAATTGTCCATGAAGACCTATCCACAATAAAGTATATATTAAGATACACAATAATCTTTGACTTTTCCAGTGAAATGTAAATTTATGCTTACATGAATCGATCCTTGAATGACAATAACAAAAGAGTCGCGCCCTCCTGGAGTCGTTTCTTAGGTACAATTCTGCTTTTTTTGGGGGTCAGCGTTTGGCCTGTCGGGTATTTTTTGCTGCCCTGGGCTGGCCTGGCTTCTTACTCAAATAGCGAGCTTTTACTGTTTCATTTGATGGGTGTTGTGCCTGGGTCACTTTTGCGTCATGCCGACTGGGTTATGAAATTTTGCTCATATCTGCCCGGCGTTTTTAGAAACAGGTAGTAAGTGACTATAGATGAAAAATTATTTTCAAGTAATGGTTTCTGTTTGGCGGCTCCCCTAGTTAGTCAGGAGTATAGGAAAAATATTGTTGAACCGCTTTCGCTTTGGATCGAGAAAAATCGGGAATCTGCCGCAGTTTTTGTTTTGGGAATCAGTGGCCCCCAGGGTTCCGGGAAATCAACATTGGCGAAAGGGTGTGTTGATTATCTTCGGCATGAGATGGGGGTTTCCGCATTATCTGTATCGATAGACGATTTTTATCTGACTCGCCAGGAGAGGCTAGATCTAGCCGCAACAGTTCATCCCCTCCTGCAAACCAGGGGCGTTCCTGGAACCCATGATGTCTCTTTTGGTATGCACGCTCTCAAAGCCTTGCAGCAACTTCAGGCAGGGGAGAGATTCCAGTTGCCCCTTTTTGACAAAGGCCAGGATGATAGAAAACATATTTCGCAATGGCAGGTCGTTGCAGAACCTGTGCAAGTGATCATCTTTGAAGGTTGGTGCGTAGGCCTGCCCGCGCAAGCAGAGCAGGAGCTGTACCAAAGTATCAATGAGCTGGAGGAGCGGGAAGATCCTCAGCTCATCTGGCGCAGGTTCGTTAATACCCGACTGGCCAACGAGTACCGCTCCTGGTTTGCTCTTTTGGATCGACTGGTCTACCTACAGATCCCTGATTGGGATCAGGTTTATCATTGGCGCACCCAACAGGAGAGGGAGCTGCCAAATGGATATATCAAATCAGAGGAGGAGATGCGCAGGTTTCTCATGCATTATGAGCGTCTCACGAAATACGGCCTGGAGGTACTGCCTGGGCTGGCCGACATCACCATTGGTATCGATGAACAGCATACGATGATATTTCCATGAGAGGCACTCTTTGCCTGAAAGCAAAGATCAGGAGGTATACTTCTGGGTGCAGAATGGTGCTATTTTTCCAGGAAAAAGGTTGTTTTAGCGGCGAAAGGATTGCCAGGTAGCTTAATAAATGAGGGAAAAGCGGTTTTGTCTAAAAAAAATTTTGTACTAGTTTCAAAAATCCTTGCTCAATGGAGGAAAAACGATTTTTTAGGATCGGTCTATACCCAAAGGAAAAAGGTCTTCGCTCGGGGAGGAGAGGTCGGATTTTGCGCAAGCGGAAAATCCGACGTTTAGGATTTTTACATAAAGAAGTGCGAAGAGCACTTCTTTAGCAGTATAAGTTTTTCAATTCGGCACATCGCTATGAACAGGGTCAGAGAAATACTATTGGTGGAGGATGAAGCAACCACTGCGCTGCTTGCCTCGAAAATGCTCTCCAGCCGTGGCTTTTCCGTTAGACACTGCCTTTCAGGGGAGGCTGCTATGCTGGCCTTGAGCCAGGGGTATGTACCGGAGCTGATTCTGATGGATATTGACCTTGGTGCCGGTATGGATGGAACCCAGACTGCCGCTGAGATACTGAAGATATATAATTTACCCATCGTTTTTCATACCAGTCATACAGAACAGGAGATCGTCGAAAAGGTAAAGGGAATTACCCGTTATGGTTATGTGGTAAAGAATTCCGGTCAATTTGTGTTGGTTGAAGCGATCACCATGGCTTTTGAGCTGTTTGCAGCACACCAGGAGACCTTGGAGAAGGAAGAGCGCTTTGAGACCGCTGTCAAGGTTTCCTATGATCTGGTATTTGAATGGGATGTAAAGAGTAAAAAACTAACCTGGTTTGGCAGTATTGATACTTTATTAGGGTACGAAGAGGGGTTCATCTCCCACTCGTTCTCGTCCTGGCTGGCCTCCCTACATCCTGAAGACCTACCTATGGTACAAAAGGAGATTGCACGGCTTGAAAAGAGCTCGGAAGCCCTATTGATCCGATATCGCATCCGCAGAAAAGATGGCTCCTGGACCACCCTGGAGTCCAAAGGCTTGCTTCTTCTGGATAAAAATAGGTTGCCGGTAAAGTGGATTGGGGTCTGTACCGATCTAACTGAGTTTTTGGCGCACCAGGAGGAGCTGTACAAAAAGAATCTTGCTATTGAATGCTCCATGAATGCAATCGCCTTCGCGGATCTTCAGGGAAAGTTATTTTATATCAACGCATCCTTTTTGAAAATGTGGGGATACTCCTCACCCGAGGAGGTGTTAGGTAGGGCTGCCGTAAATTTCTGGCAGGATCCAGTCGCGGCTGCCGGCGTTCTTCAACGCCTAGGCCAGCGCGAGACGATTCACGCAACTCTGGTAGGAAAGCGTAAGGATCAAAGTACGATGCATGTTATGCTTTCGGCTAATGCTGTACTTGATTGAAATGAAAATTTACTCCATTACATGGCCTCTTTTTACGATATTTCGAGTCAGAAAGAGACCGAAGAGACACTTCTGCGCAATAAGGATCAGTTGAATCGGGCTCAGGAGGTGGCGCATATTGGAAGCTGGTATCTGAACCTGCGCGAGAATCGTTTGGAGTGGTCTGATCAGGTGTTCCGTATTTTTGGTCTGCCGTTGGGCACTTCCATGACCTATGAAGATTTTCTTACAATGGTGCATCCTGGCGATGTGGAATATGTCAACGCCAGCTGGCAGGCGGCCCTGTCGGGTGCCTCTTATGATATCGAACACAGGATCATTGTGAATGGAGAGATTCGCTGGGTTCACGAAAAAGCGGAGTTGGTTTTTGCCCTGGATGGTCAGGCTTTGCATGGGATTGGCACTGTGCAGGATATAACTGATAGGAAACTAACTCAGATCGCCCTGGAGGAGAGCGAGCTTCTGTATAAGGATCTCTTCGAGAACTCTGCATCAGGAATCTTCATCAGCGACAGGAAGCACCGCATCACCCGAGCCAATCCAGAGGCGTTACATCTTCTTGGCTATAGCCAAGAAGAGATTCTGGGCATGTCCGCCTTTGATTTGATTCATCCTGAGGATCAGAAAACCACGGAGATCATAGGATCAGAACAGCTTGGCCAGAATCAGATTGTGGCAGTTGAACGACGCTTTCTTCATAAAAATGGACATTACCTGCCTGTCGCTGTACGCTTAAAAAAATTGGCAGTAGTATCCACTTATGCAAATCATATTGTTCAATTTTTCGACAACTCTTTAAACGTGACAGTACAGGAGGAGCTGCGTCGCCATAAGGATGAGGCGGAGCGCGCTAATGCCATGAAAAGCAAATTTCTGGCTGCGATGAGCCATGATATCAGGACGCCGATGAACAGTATTCTCGGTATGACTGATCTAGCGCTATTGTCTGCTGATCCTGTGGAGCAGCTCGATTATCTGACCACCATAAAGGAGGCGGGACACCACCTTTTGATGATAGTCAATGACATTCTCGATATCTCCAAAATCGAAGCAGGTGCTCTGACATTGGAAAATCGCTGTTTTTATTTGAAAAAATCTCTACAGAAACTGCATCGTACTTTTGCTCCAGCGATATCCAAAAAAGGAGTGGCCTTTCACCTTCATTTTGATCAGGAATTGCCGGAGATCATTCGGGCTGATGAGACGCGCCTTACACAGATTCTTAGCAATCTCATCAGCAATGCGCAGAAATTTACCTTTAAGGGAAGTATCTCCCTGGAGGTACGATTGCTTCTACCTGAGCGTCAAAAAAATGATTTTGACTATATCACTGCCCGTTTGCGTTTTCAGGTACGCGACACCGGCGTTGGCATAGCCAAAGAGAAGCAAAGTTTGATTTTCCAAAAATTCCAACAGGCGGATATTTCCATAAGCCGAAAGTATGGGGGCACAGGCTTAGGTCTTGCTATCTGCAGGGAGTTGGCTACTATGATGAATGGCACGGTATGGGTTGAAAGCGAGTTGGGGTATGGCAGCGCCTTTTTTGTAGAAGTGGATGTAGAAATTCATAAAAAGATTTTTGATACAGGAGCGTCGTTAACGGATATACTTCAAGCTTGCGAAAAAGCGGTAACTGGTGAGGATCATTTCAGCGAAGAGAGAGAGTTGGTGAAAACAGAGGCGCTGCATATCCTGCTGGTAGAGGACAATCCGGTAAACCAAAAACTGGCACGCACTGTACTGGAACGCCACCGCCACCATGTGGTCACCGCAGATGATGGGCTGGAGGCTATAGAGCAGATTCATCGCAGCGCACAGAAGTTTGATCTGATCCTTGTGGATCTGGAAATGCCTCGCTTGAATGGATGGCAAACTACCAGAGAGATTCGTAATGGAGCTTGCGGAGATGAATACATTCATATTCCCATTATAGCGATGTCAGCTCATGCTGATGTGTCTACCCAAAAACTTTGTGAACAGGAAAAGATGACAGGGTATATATCCAAGCCAATCGATATTATTCAGTTTCAGAAAAATATTGCAAAGATACTTTCGCTGCGATGATTGTTGGGTGAAAGTTTGACGAAAAAACTCGATACCAGTTTGAATCTGATAGAGCAAGATTCCCGCCAACTCAAGAATTGTAAATGTCCGCTATAACGGGAAGAAAATTTTTTATAAAAATCTCTCTCTGATTAAAATCGTTCTTCGGAATCTTTCTATGAAGGCGGCGAAAGTTTGATTGCTTTTACGTTCAAGCTGGTGCCACCCAAATTCATCGTATTTATCGCTGGCATAGAGAAAAATGCAGGCAGTTATCTTTTTGTGGTGTACCGCCAGCCGGTTCACTTTATCATAAACAAAAAATGACTCCATCTCGATTAACTGAATTCCAGCGGCTAACGCTTGTTCGTACTGCTCCTTAAGAAAGTCATAAGGAGAGATTATTGTTTGGACCTTTGCCGCCAGCCATCCCCCAGCTACCATCTGGGTATATTGAAGATTTGGTAAAGAGATTTTTCGGGTTGTGTCG
Organism: Leptospira biflexa; assembly: GCA_020720805.1. Taxonomy (GTDB): domain Bacteria; phylum Spirochaetota; class DYNZ01; order DYNZ01; family DYNZ01; genus DYNZ01. The sequence continues at coordinate 9,738 of DYNZ01000051.1, forward strand.
GCGCTCAAAGCTTCATGCACAAAATAGAGATGGGCATCGCTTTCCCTATTTGACTCTTGCCGAATTCTAGCTGCACTTCCCCAAAAATAGAATTCAATTACTCCTTGGTCACATAGTTCCTCCAGGAGCAATTCGACAATAGACTGTCCTGGAGCGGGGATAACCGTTATGGCAAAAGCTCTCTCTGTAGCATCGGGTTGTAATGGTTCAGCGAAGAGATGGGTCCATAATCCGCGCTGTACTTTTTTTAACCGATACAGTTCGGAAAATTTCTGGATAGCTCCTGGCATATACCAGAATAGGATCAGATGTACAGGGGGAAAAATGAGCAACGGTTGGCCTCGGCTTTGGTAAAAGCGTTCAGGCGTAAGCGGAAAAAAATGGTTCTGCTTTTTCATAGCCACTCCCTGTGAAATTTATAGAGTCGAAACTCCAGCCCTTGCATCTGGTCGCGCAGAAGGGTACGCTCTTGCGGACGATCTTCCAATCCGGAACTAAGAAATAAATTTTTCTCTATCTCGAATAGCCTTTCAGCCAGAGCGATAAATTCAAGCTTTAAGGAGCTCTCCAGCGATGTGGCAGTGAGGGGAACCTGAAACTTTTTTTTTAAAATACCAATTCCCATGAGTCTGTCCTTTTCAAAGGGAATAGAGCTGGTAAAGCGAAGCACCTTTCTACTTAGCACTCCATTTAAAAGAGCCCATAGATAGAGCATCTCCTTAAAATGGTCTGAGGCGATCCAGGCAAAATTATAATTGCAGACCACAGGCTGGTCGGAAAAATAAAAGCAATCAGGATTCATATAGCGCCAGATAATCTTGTATTTGCATTGCAGCAGGACGGCGCCCTGACTCCCTTGGGGATAGCGAATGTCGGCTAGCGGAACAAATTTGCTCTTAGCGTTGAGCCCCAGGTAAAGGCTATAGCGAAGAGGGGATATCTCATAATAGCCTTGGTTTTGCTGAACGACGGGTTTGGTTATGGGAGATTTGGGATAGACTACCCCTTTATCAAAATAGAAGAGCGAAGAGAAATGTTGTATGGATCTGCTATGGTCAAAATATTGCGAACAAGAGGAAGAGTTTTCTTGATATATGGAAAGCAGCTTCCTTTCATGATCAGAAAAAAGCAGGAAGTTCCAGCTATCGCATGAATCGGCAAGATTTTTTTGCTTCAAGCGATATTGCGGTTGTATCTCAACTACATCCAGTTTTTCCAGAGATTGATCTGCATGGAGAAGAAACAGTGAAACTTCATGTGTTGGGTCGGGTTTCTTGTTTCGAATGACCAGGAGCATGCTGGAAGTATGTACCGCCTTTTTTGTCCTAGTGTCATAAAACTTCGGGGTGGAGGCGAAGTAGATACCAAGAATGGTATAAAAATGGCTCAATTGAAATCTCATGGTATCAAGATCTTGAGAGCTAATCAGCGTAACCGGAATTAAAAAAATGAGTATCCCCTCATTTTCCAGGAGGGATAGACCTTGAGCAAGAAAGAAAGCATACAAATTGGGTTTAGGAGCATACTTTTTTCCGCGACCTGGCAGGCTATGCAGATTAGAACCATAGATGTTACTCAACAAAATTTCCTTGCGCTGGATTCTGGCCAGAAAGGAATTTTTTTGCTTTGAGGCCTGGTTGTATCCTATATAGGGAGGATTGGCGATCACCAGATGGTAGCGTTGTCTTGCGTTTCTTCCTCGTCGCAACAGCGAAAGGGAATCCCGGCAGAGGCGTATCCGGTATTGATTCCAGATTTGCTGATAATCCAGGCTGTTGTCGCAGACGAGGGCCGCATGACAGGCAAATTGAATGCGGGCCATTGCGTCCAAAATTGGGTCAGACTCCAGGAGATCGATTTCACTCTGAGGAAATTGGGTCTTTATGGCAAGGGCCAGGATGCCTGTTCCGGCTGCCGGTTCCAGAGCGCGCAACACATCGCCAGGAGAAATGCTGTGCTGTTTGGCAAGGTTTGCCATGATCGCAGCCATTGCCTGGCTGGTAAAAAATTGACCCTGTTCTTTCCTTGCTGAGCTATCTGAAAAGAGATCATAATAGAGTTGGCTGAAAAAATCGGGATCCATTACAATAAATTTTTGATATGCATCCTGCGCCAACTTTTTGATCCAATCGACATAGCGCTGAGCAACATTGGGGCAATGGATAAAAAAATCTACAAAAAGGCCAGCAAGAAATTTGCGCAGAGGATATTGCGGGAATAGGCAGGATAACCAGGAAGAAATATGAGAAAATAGTTTTTGGATTTCCGGTTGTTTCTCGGCGGTCAGGATCTGGATCAGCTCTTGGTAGGGCTTTGAAAATGTATTACGGAATGTCAAGATAAGCCCTGGCACAAATATCCCATGAATGATCGCTACCTTGTACCATTTTGCCGTATTTCGCCCGTGGTCTATTCGGTGGCTAGGACATTGCCCGAACAGCCGCTCAAGCTCTAGCAGCGTCATGCGTATCCTATCGGCGCTAAAAAATGTCTGGTTTTGTTGACTGTTCATGTTTGCAATGATGAAGAAATAATTCTTTTCATCTACGCCGGTCTTTCATAAAATCGTTCCAGAATTGAATCTCTGGCAGGAAAAAAGGTATGATGGATCCAACACAGGATGCGCCCGTTTTCGATTCAGAACCAGTTTTGGAACTGGTGGATGTCTCCTTTGTACGCAAGCGGCGTCCCATTTTACAGCATCTGAATTGGCGCATTCTTCCTGGCGAAAAATGGGCACTGATTGGCCCCAATGGCTCAGGAAAAAGCACTCTGCTCTCCATAATAGCCGGCCTCCAATGGATGACAACAGGGGCAGTTTCTGTATTGGGGCAGCGCTTTGGACAATGTTATCTGCCGGATATCCAAAGGCAAATCTATTTGTTTCAGCCCAACTGGCAAGAGCATCTTTTGCAGCGGGATTTGAGCTCTTTGGAAATCGTATGCAGTGGTTTTACCAAGACCCTGGGTCTATTTCAGAATATCCCTGAACCTGTTTTAGCTCGAGGTCGTCTGTTTTTAGCGGAAGCAGGTTTAGAAGCCATAGCGGATCAGCAGTTTCAGCTTCTTTCGTCCGGAGAGAAGAGGCGGGTTGTCTACCTACGTTCCCGCTTCAGCGATGCTCAGCTCTATGTCCTGGATGAGCCGTTTGAAAATCTTGATCTCCCCTCCAGGGAAAGGTTGCTTCATGTGATGGAAGGGCAGCTTAACTCAGCCAAGCCGGTTATCCTGGTAACTCACAGATTGGATGAGATCCCGCCGCAGATCAGCCATATTTTTCTGCTCAAGCAGGGGGAGTGTCTGGCCCAAGGGAAAAAGCAGGATATTTTTACAAGCGAGCTGATGAGCAGTTTATATGATTGGCCTGTGCGTATCGAAGAGCAAAATGGCCGATTCTATGCGATGACATCATAAAGCGCCGAAAACCAGAGTGTTGCGAGTATTTATATGAAAAACAGAGATCTCCTTGAAATCGAACGAATCGCACAGGCAGCGGGGAAATTGCTCCTATCCATGAGCCATTCATTTGGTCGAGCCACGTTGAAAGAGGATGGAACTGGACTCGTGACTGCAGCAGATAATGCAGCGGAAGAGCTGATCATCTCTGAATTAGAACGTAGTTTTCCAGGAACATCTTTTTTAGCGGAAGAGTCTGGATTGAGGGAGGGCGATGCTGCCCAGGGGCAGGAGCTGCACCCCAGAGCGAAGGGCAGCCGTTGGATCATAGATCCGCTGGATGGCACGAATAACTATGCCCACCATTTCCCCTGGTATTGCGTCAGCATAGGTCTGGAGACTGACGGAGAAGTTGAAGCTGGTGTTATCTATCAGCCGGTCTTACAGGAGACCGTTTCCGCCTGGAAGGGCCAGGGAGCGACGTTGAATGGTGAGGCCATTTTTGTTTCTGAAATTCGTTCTGTAGATCAGGCCTTGCTGACTGTTGGTTTTTACTATCACAGGCATGAAATCCTGGAGCAGGAGATTGCTCGCTTTGGTCAGGTACATAAAAAGGCGCTGGGTATCCGACGACCGGGTTCTGCGGCACTTGATCTGGCTTATGTCGCAGCGGGCAGACTTGATGGTTTCTGGGAAAAGGGGTTAAATCCCTGGGATATGGCCGCAGGTGTTTGTATTGCCCGGGAGGCTGGCGCTTTGATATCGCGCTACGATGGCTCTGAATTTTCCCTGTACGGTAAGGAGCTTCTGGTGACAAATCCTTATATTCATTCCGAATTGCTACAGCTGTTGCGCCTTGTTTAGGTAGTTTTTGTCGTGAAGCTGGCTATCCGTGAAAAAAAGCATTGGTGGGCTGTAGCCGGTTTTTGGGTGCTTCTCATCCTATCCTTGGCGGGTCGGGCAGATAACCGCTTCGAGTTTGTCTCTTCCCGTTTTCTTTTCTCGTCCGAGTATGGCCAGGAGTTTCGCAGTCCCTTATATACGTTATTGCAGAATCTTGAGGCCTCTATATCGTTTGACGGTTTGCTAGAACACAGCTTGCAGGCGAATGACCAATTTGCGCCATTTTGGAAGCTATGGAACGGCAACTATCAAGAAAATGATGCAAGCGGTTTGCTTAGAAATATCTGTTTCATGGAAAATTGTCGGGAGTATGCACTTTATTATAACCACCAGGCGCAACAGTTTGAGCCAGAACGGGGAAGGGGAGATTCGCATTTTTTAAGAAAGACTTTGGGCAATCGGAAGATGCTTTTGCGTATAAAAAAGAACAAGAGCAACCTGCATATCTGCCGCGAGGAGAGCCTTAACCATGGGGGTATGGGAGCGGGGAAAATGTCTCGGCTGCTTTTTTTGGCACTCTCACAACTGAGAGAACCTCTGCGATTTTGTTACGCCGCAGACAGGCAGAGCTCTCTTGATTCCTGCATCCGACGCACCATGCAGGCTAATTTTCCGAATGTAGGAAAATTTTTTTACACCTATTTCCGATTTTTACCTCCGCCGGGCAGTCAGAGATTAAAGCCAGGCATCCTGGATATCAAGGCCAGGATTCTGCAAAGCGCGATGAAAAAAAATTTCCCCCTGGCCTACCAAAAGAGCGCATACACACTGAAAAATATTTCTTTTATGGCGAGGATGGTAACTTCCAACTATCGGGAACTTGGCGTTATCAACTATGATGGCGCGACTCGCACATGGCACCTGATTCTGCAGCCATCCTTCTTTCAAGCTAGAGCGTTCAAGCCGTGGTATATCCATCTGGAAGGAACAATTAATATTTATGGAATACATGCTACCTGGAAAAAATTAGTGCTAAGGTATCACTCACTTGGAGGAGCCAATCAAGCCACGACTACTCTTGATTGGTATAGAAATCCCACTTTAGAAATTACAGGAGATCCGGATGATCCTGTGGCTGGTCTAGGGGTGGCACTAGGGGGTTTTAAGAGCCAATTTCAAGCCTATATTGATAGTCTGTCCGGTAAGGCCGGACCCTCCTACCGACCATGGAGATGGATTTTAACGGAGGATAACAGCATCAGTACCAGCAGAGTAAGTTTTGATATCGTGTCTGACCCTATCGAAAAATTTTTATTTTACAAGAAAAAACGGAGACCCCAGGAGATCCCTTCCTTTGCTATGTTTTTTATAAGATCTATGGCAAATGATCTGCTGTTGAATTTGAAGAGAGAAAAGTAACTGAAAAAACCAAATAGCGGATAATATCTGAAGATTACTCCAGTGCCACAATTGTGATGTCATCGCTCTTGGGATAGCTGACCAGATGTTTCGATAAACCCTGAATGATATCGCCAACCAGAGAAGAAATATCTTTATGACTCGATTCAGATACCAGTGAGAAAATGTTATCCATGCCAAAGATTTGGTGGTCCTTATTAAATGCTTCAAAAAGCCCATCTGTGAATAATATGAACTTGTCGCCATTCTGGTAGGCAATTTCTTTGCTGGCACAGGAGATGCCCTGTTTAAATCCAATAGCTCTTCCGGTTTTTTCCAGTTTTACCAGTTTACGGTGGCGTATCAAATATTGTTCCGGATGGCCGGCGGAGGCGTATAGAATTTTCCTTTTTTTGGAATCAATATCAATCAGGATGCCAGTCAGGAAGATGTTCAGCTTACCGTAGGTTTTTGTAAAAGTATCATTTAGTTGGTTCAGTACTGCGCCCGGGTCGGATACAGTGTATTTTAGCTTGTCGTATTCGTTTTTTAAGAGCATGGTTATCAGGGAGGCTGCGACGCCATGGCCAACGGCATCAGCCAAAAACAGCCGAACGCGGTGCTTCTCGAGTAGAAAAAAATCGTAAAAATCGCCCCCAATCTCCATCAGCGGCTCATATTTCACGATCAGGTTGAATCCATTTAGATTGGCATCCATAGGGGGCAAAATATTGTCCTGAAATTGTTTGGCAAGACGGAGATGGGATTTCACTTCGCCATACAATTCGTTAAGGGTCGCGAAGGACTCCTGGAGCTCTCGGGTTCGGGCGATAACTTTTTTTTCCAGCTCCTGTTTGATATTTTCAATCCTAGTCAAAAGCAATGAGTTAGAATAGGCCACTGTCACACCACTATAGATTTTTTCCAAAAAATTGATCTCCAGACGGGAAAAGGAGCCGTACAATTTCGGGCCAACCAGTATCACCGCCAAAAGATTTTCTTGAAAGGAGATAGGTATCATCAACTCACATTGGAAACGGCGAAATAGAGAGGTCGCAATTTTTTGGTTATTTTTATATTCCGGGTTATAGAGAATCTGCTCCTTTTCTATGATCTCCTGGGTGCTGGAGAGGTAATCGAGGTCAGCCTGTTCAAGAGTCTCCCCTTGGGCGCTCTCCGGTATGGGCATTAGCATCAGTAGAAACTCATTGGAATCGGCCTGACGAACGAGGATCTTCAGAGAGGTTGGCGCCATTGCCCTTTGCAGCAGGCTGGCCATGTAGAGGTTTAGCTCGGGCAAAGCCCGCAGGTGCATGATCTTATCATTGAATTTCTGCTGCAGCTCAACAAAAAGGCTCGATTTCCTGGAGATATTCAACTCAAGTTGAGGCTTGAGATAACGGATGGAAACGTAGTTGATTGCCGATCCAGCCAGGATGGCTCCCAGCATAAAAATCGGAGCTACATTGCTACCGTTTTCCAGCAAAAGAATGGTGAAGGCAAATGCGGGCGCAAGCATGAGCATCACCATCAGGATCCAGATTGTGGTTTTTGTTAGAATCTGGTCAATGTCCATAGCCTTATAGCGAATGATGCCGTAAGTCGTGAAGACAAAAAATCCGGCAAATCCAATCTGGGCTAACAGCAGAAACTGAACTCCAAAAAAAAGGGGAGCCAACACAGCAAAAGAGCCGCCTACCAAAGTGGAGGAAAAGCCCAGAAGAAAATAGAATCCCTGCCGTTTTCGAAGAGCCGAATTTGTGGTACGGATTTTGTAGATGATAATTCCTACCATATAGAAACCGGAAAGAAAGCAGTGAGCCGCGTAAATATAATACAGAGGGCCAAACTCCCGAACCAGTTTTCCGTTTGCTATATAGGTTGCCTTCACGCTGTGAATGGAAAAGGCGGCAATACTAAGCAGGATTCCAAGGATATAAATGAAATAGTACCAGAATAGATGAATCTTGAGAGGCCTGATAAAAAGCCATGCGAAATGTACACCGAATACGACCGCAAAGGTGGTGGAGAGCATGAGCAAACGGGCTTCGATATCGGGAATGATGCTATGGGCCACGAGAAAGTCGCGCCATACACCGGAAAAAAACCACACGGCGAGGGAAAATACTCCCATTGCATAGAAAAAATTTTGCCGGCTTTTGTGTTTTTGCAGCAGAACAAAAAATCCAACACTAACCGTAAAAATACCGCTCAACAGTGGAACAAGAAATTGAACTTCTGAATACAGTATTCCGTAATTCATAATTGCCGATCCAGCACATGGTTTGCTTTATACTCATTGAATAATGTAATAGAGGGGAAATACTATTTTTTTTTCAAAAATTTTATGGTTTTTTTGTTTTTTTTAATTTTTGCTCCATGCCAGTTGCCTGAAAGGCCTAAAATAGACGAAAAATGGTTCAATAATGGAAACTTTGATACGAAAGATCATCAATTCCCGCATGGATGATGTTGTTATCCGCAGCCCTCTTGAGTTTAGTCGATTGATGTCCGAACGCTATGGGAACAAAATATACCTGAAACGTGAAGATATGCAGAAAATTTTTTCATTTAAAATCAGAGGAGCTTACAACAAGATCCAATCTTTAACCCAGCAGCAGAGAGATGCCGGGGTTATATGCGCCTCAGCAGGTAATCACGCGCAGGGAGTCGCCTTTTCTGCAAAAAAGTTACAGATTCGCGCTACGATTGTCATGCCCAGAACAACTCCCCCCATCAAAGTGGATGCTGTGCGCCGCTTCGGTGCTGAGGTAATCCTTCATGGGGACTCCTATGCGGATGCCGAGTCCAGATGCCTGGATGTTATGGCACACAGCGGAGCCACTTTTATCCACCCCTTTGATGATGAGGATGTGATTGCTGGCCAGGGTCGCATTGGTTTGGAAATTCTGGATCAGTTACCCAATGTGGATTATGTTTTTGTGCCAATTGGCGGGGGAGGTTTGATGGCAGGTGTGGCCAGTCTTATAAGGTTTTTTCGTCCTGAAGTCAAAGTGGTCGGAGTGGAACCTGTCGATAGTAACGCTATGCACCAGTCTCTGGCCAAAGGAGAGCGGGTTGTTTTGAAAGATGTGGGGCTTTTCGCGGATGGAGTGGCTGTGAAGCAGGTGGGAGTGAATACATTCAGGTTATTGCAAGGACTTGCTCCAGAGACGATTCTGGTGGGAACGGACGCTATCGCCTCGGCCATTAAAACAGTTTTTCAGGATACTAGATCCATTATGGAGCCAGCAGGAGCGTTGGCAGTAGCGGGATTGATAGCCTATTGCGAGCAGAAAGGGCTTCAGGGGAAGAATCTGGCTGCCATCTGCTCCGGGGCAAATATGAATTTTGAAAGATTAGGATATATTGCTGAGCGCACCCTTGTAGGGGAAAAAAATGAGGTTCTTTTTGCGGTGCAATTTCCCGAAAAGCCAGGTTCCCTGAAGGCACTATGCCAGGATGTGATTGGCGAGCGCAATATTACGGAATTTAACTATCGGTACGACGATCACAGCAGAGCAACAATTTTTCTGGGAATGGCAATCGAACATCAGCGCGAAAAAGTACAGTTTGTTGAAGATTTAACGGAAAAAGGGTACACCTTTTTTGACCTGACTGAGGATGATTTGGCCAAGGATCATATTCGCCATCTGGTGGGTGGTCGGCCGGGGCGGCGCATGAGTGAGAAGTTTTACAGGTTTGAGTTTCCGGAAAGGCCGCAGGCATTGATGGATTTTCTCAATGCAATGCAGCCAGATTGGAATATAACCCTATTTCACTATCGATCCCATGGCGGTTTTTTTGGCAGAGTTTTTGTGGGTTTTGAAATACCCAGGCAGGATGAGGAGAGCTTTCAGAATTTTCTGGACAGCTTGCATTATCATTATCTGCCCGAAACAGCCAATAAGGCTGTTGAACTTTTTTTGCGCTAAAGTTTAGGGTGCGTGAAATGGTGCAAAATAGAAAATTTACTTCAGAGTCTCTCTCTCTCTTCGCTGTCCTTTTTGCTGGACTGCTTGTGCTGGTGAATGCGATGGGGGTTGGGCGCTTTTCCTATACTTCGTTTCTTCCGCTTATGCAGAAGAGGTATGGTTTTGGGGATGATGTTGGCGGTTTGCTTGCTTCGATAAATTTTATCGGTTATCTTCTTGGAGCCTTGGGGGCAGGATTTCTGGCGAAAAAGAGGCAGGTGGTCTGGTTTCGCTTTTTTTTGATCCTGCTCTCCGGGAGCATTACAGCGATGGGGTTGATGGTGAGTATTCCCATGTGGCAGCTTCTTCGGTTTCTCTCCGGTTTGGCCTCTGGCTACCTGTTTGTTTTGGGCAGCGATCTGTTAATGCAGATCCTTTCAATCAGGAATAGGATTTCATTAACAGGAATTAGCTTTAGTGGGGTTGGCCTTGGTATCGCTATGACCGGTTGGACCGTACCTCTACTGGAATACCTCTGGGGGGTTGATACTGCCTGGATTGTCATGGGGGCCTTTTCGCTAATGCCAGTTATCTGGATCTGGATTTTTCTGTCGCCGCCCCGCCAGGAGAGTACAGAAATTACCAATTCTGAAAGTAAAAGGAATCAAAAAATTGTTGAGAGCAAAGGAGTGCGAGATAGGTTCATCCTCATTGCTTTGAATCTCTCCTATTTTTTGGAAGGCGGAGGATATGCAGTTTTTGCCACCTTTTTGGTCAGGATCATAAAGGGGGGTAACTATCCGGCTTATTTGGGGGATCTCTCCTGGGTGATTGTTGGGTTGTTTGCGGCTATCTCGACTCTGATCTGGCCCAAAATAGCGCATCGCTTTTCTTTCCCTACAGCCTTGCTGGCAGCTTTTCTGCTCCAGGCAGGCGGAATTCTGCTGCTTTATTCCGTTGAAAATATATTTACCGTGTTAATTGCGGCTGCCGCCTTTGGATCAACATTTATGGGAATCGTTACGCTAACGATTCTGTACGGACGTTCCCTGCAACTGCATGCTACTGCCCGCATTATCAGTTTTTTAACTGTTCTGTTTGGATTGGGTCAGATTATCACTCCCTATTTTGCCGGTATTATGGCGAAAAGCCAGGGCGACTTCTCATTGGCGCTATTACTATCGTTTGCCATGGTACTGGCCGGGGCGGGTGCCGTTGTCTTAATATGGAGATTAGCAATCGCTGCAGCTGATTAGATGGTATTTTGTCCCGCGGATTGGTCGTACTTGGGTCGATCCCCGAGTGTTTTTTCTGCATCAGGTATGCTCTGGCTAACTCAATGGCCAGCAAAAATTATATACCCGAAACACTTTGGTTCTCGGGTTTTATACTGGCTAAAGGTTGCGTCGACATCGCTGGCATTGCCTTGCGATATCCGAAAACCAAAATGCCTTTCGTATATCGAAGGGATCAACGGCTAAGCGGTCATCCTGAGACAGGTCGCCGCTCTCGTACCTCTGAGTTACAGGATGTAACTCATGCAGCTGTGACAGGATGTCAAAAAAAGCTGCCTGTACTTCGCGGCATGCCTGACATCCTGTCAGGTAATTTTATTTGACATTTGGTCTGGGGTTGTGGTAATAGTTTCTATAAAGAAAATTCTATTCATTCAGGCGCACTTTTTCAAACAAAGCGGTCTTATGATTCAGTCATTCAGTCATAGTTCTGTAAAATTTTCTTTCCTTAAAAATTATTTTTTAATTTATTATACAAAAAAGTTTATTTTTTCCGATGATCTTGCCCTGAACGACCCTTCTTCTAAGGATCAACGAACTATTCTGCGCAGCATAGCTCTGCGATTTCTAATTTTTCCTCTGAAATCATCTCTTTTGCGGCAATCTCATTTGAGAAGTGCAAAGCTTTTATACAAAGCCAGGTTACGCTTTGTGCGGAGGTCTGCTCTGCATTTTCCCCATTGTATAGATATGAAAAGGACTCATAATTATTTTTTGTGTTGGAGATAGAAATGAATCAATTTTTTAGAAAAATGGGCCTGGTAAGCGCTATACTGGCGTTTACCTTGCTGACAGGTTGCGCCGGAAGCGGCGGAAGTACAAGTGGCACTACGGATGACGGTGGTACTACAACTTATAATCCGGTAACTTCTGTTACGGCAAGTGGTGGTAACGGTAGTGTTTCTGTAACCTGGGCTGCTCCTTCTGGCAGTACCCCTTCTAATTACAAGGTAGAAGTTTATGATGCTTTAAATAATTTAGTAAAAATTTACACTACGGCAGATGCTTCTACTTTAAGTTATGTATATAACAGTTCTGAAGGTGCTTTAGAAAATAACGATTATAGTTTTAAAGTTTATGCCAGATACAGTGATGGTACTTTTTCTTCGGCGGTGGTTTCCGGTGTAGTTAACAGCGGAGTTGTTCCTACTACAGCGCCAGATCCTATAAGTACTAAAAATGTAGATGTTTCTACAGTTGTTGGTACAGCTAAGCTTACCTGGACTAAACCGACTAATGCCGAAAGTGTAACTATATGGCGTGTAGCTGCTGGCACAGGTAATAGTATTGATCCTGCTACTTAGGGAGTTACAGGCAGAATAGTCAATGCTTCTACAGCAAGCAGTTATGATGATAACGCTCCTGACGGAGGCAGTTATGACTTTGTTTTTGCTGCTTATAATATTAACGGCTGGTCTACAAAGGTAGTAGAAGCTAATAAAACTGTTGGCTATACACCGGTAACCGGTTTAATGGCAGACACATCTGTTGCCGAGCAAGTTACCCTTAACCGTAAGCGCGAATTTATCCCATCTTGCTTTTTGAACCGTGGTATGGTATAAGT
>DYNZ01000052.1:0-17398 GCA_020720805.1 Leptospira biflexa
AATATCGCGAGATCAGCGACTTTCCACGGGCTATGATCATTGCAAAGGAAGGGGAGGAATAAAATGGGTAAGCAATGGCGTTTACCGACAAAGGACGAGCTGAACGCAATGTACGTTCAGTTACATCTGAGGGGTCTGGGTAACTTTAAGCCCATTTATTACTGGTCCTCCTCTGAATGTAATCGCGATCATACATGGGGTCAGCACTTCGGCACCGGAAATCAGGGCGGTCGTACTAAAAAGTATTATCTTCTAGTTCGCTTTGTCCGGGATTTGCTAGAAACTGCAGTTTGCGAAGGGTTGGTAGTTTCTTTTGAAGGCAGGTTTTTGGAGGTAGCAAAAGAGGATGCACCGGGCCGCTGGACGTGGAATAAAGCTATGGTCGTCAATTATGTAGATGAAGAGGATGAAATGCATTGCTTAGATAAATTAAATAATAACTTTGAAGCTGTTATTGCCGACCGGGATTTTTGGAAGCGCAAAGCGGAAAAATATCTCCAGGAATGGCTAGACTCTAGGCTCCATAAGGGCCGCGCTTGTGGAAGGGGAAGATGAATGAGTGCGTTGAGAAGGGCTGAACCGCAAGGAGGCAAATATGCACATTGATGGGTATTTTTGCGTTGACAAGAATTGTCCAAAGCGTTGGTGCTGGTCGCCCGGAAGGTATGAGCATCGGGCAACTACACTTAAAGGCAGTAAAAATACAGGCCAGTTCACTTTGACTTGTATGCACAATGCCTATCATGGCTGTCCTCATCCGCTACCGCTTTTGGGTGAAACGGCGAATGAATACTACAATAAGAAAAAGATTGAAGATGCGGAGGTAGATGAATGAGAACATTGATAACCGTAAAAAAGGTGAAGCAACTCACTTTCGGGGATGTGCTGCTCGAAAGCGAGGGTACCTGGGCAAAGATGCCCGAGAAGGAGTGGGATGCGCTTCCGCCTGGGGGGATGATTCCTTCCAAGTATTTGTTTGATTCAGGCTTCTGGAAGATGCAGAAGCCGAAGACGCCCATTCCTGACGGGACTTGAATAGGGAAGTAACTGCCGAGTAGCTTAGTGGTAGAGCGCCCATTTTGGGAGACGGACGGTTCGATTCCGCCTTTCGGCTTGAGGAGATCGAAAACGATGACCAAAGAGGAAAAGATCATTGCAATCAAGGCGGCGGTGGCTAGAAGGAAGACCCGAAAGAAGGTGAAAAAAGAAGAGATCGCCCGGCTTATAGCAGCAGGGTATATGGATATTACTACAGCTTCCGCCAAGTATGGGTTGGCAAGGTCCACTATCAGGCGCCGCAGGGATCGTGGATGGATCAAGGGTTTATGGTATGAAGGGACTTGGTACTTCACGGACCTTGAGTGGCAGGGTAGCGATAGTTTCTATAAAGAGGCCAAGCGGGAAGGGTGCATGAATATGAGGGAGAAGGCGAAAGTATGAAAGTATTGGTGGCGTGTGAAGAAAGCCAAGCGGTAACCATTGAATTGCGCAAACTGGGGCATGAAGCATACTCGAATGACATTATATCATGTTCCGGTGGGCATCCTGAATGGCATCTGCAGCAAGATGTTATTCCCCTTTTGGAAGAGGAATGGGACATGATTATTGCATTCCCGCCATGTACGTATCTGACGAATGCTGGGGCAAAACATTTGTATAAAGGAGGTATCTTGAATGAAGAACGATATAAAAAAGGATTGGAAGCAAAGGAGTTTTTTGTTAAGATACTCAATGCAAAATGCAAAAGAATAGCCGTTGAAAATCCTGTTTCTTCTTTGATTTATGAAATGCCAAAGTGTTCACAAGAGATTCAACCTTGGATGTTTGGGCATCCTACTACCAAAAAGACAAGGCTGTGGCTGAAAGGCTTACCAGCGCTTAAACCTACCAACATAGTAGATCCTTTTTCAAATTGCCATGATGCAGGTACGTGGTTTATGAAGGGCGGGAAAGACAGGCAGCGGAATAGGGCAAAAACTTTTCCTGGTATTGCCAAAGCTATGGCAGAGCAGTGGGGCGGACTTGATTTATGAAGATGGCGAAGGCTGACGACAAGGTCAGTTTTGAGACGCGGAGCCCGGATAGGAGGCAGCATACGACTCCTGCTTGGTTGAGGTTGACTAGGCCGAAGATAACGACGGCGACTATTAAGGCTAATCAATCGGAGGTGGAGTACTGGGCGGAGAAAGAGGGGGTAGTGCTAGGTCCGACCGCTACTACGGAAGAATTAGGAATGTTGATTGATGGTTTTAGTGGGGCCGGAATTCGCTATGCTTTGAAAGCAGGAACTGAAATTTGTGGTTGGCATTGCTGGAAGGAGACGAAGGATACTTAGGGCATGAGGAAGGTTGGAAAGAGGATAAGGTTATTTGGAAGATGATAATTTGAAGTGGGGGTGGCTATGACGAAAGATAAGGGGACTTTGAAGAGGAGGGAAAGCGCAAGCGGGTTTCACTTTGTCAATTTGTATCAGAGTTGTCCGAGGAAATGGTACTTTCGGTATTTGAAAGGGTGGCAGAATAAGATTGTAGCTCAGCCTTTGGTGCTTGGTGGGGCTTTCCATGAGGGGAAAGCGGAATACTATAGGGGACAGGGAGAAGGGAAAGCTATCCAGGTTGCAATGGATGTTGTGGAGAAGAGCAAGAAGGAACTTGAGATACAGGATCTGGATGAGATTCGATTTAAGATTCCACATTTGTTGCATTATTGGATTGAGGTGTTTGGGAAGCAGGATAGGAAGGCGTTTAAGTTTTTGGCGATAGAGAGGCAGTGGGAGGTGCCGATTGAAGGGACGCCATTTACGATGACGATTAGGCCGGATACGGTGGTGAAGGATAAGAGCAGTGATTTGGTGATGATTATGGAAACGAAGACAAGTGGGTTTAGCAGTAGGATTACTGAGGAAGGTGTGCAATATGGGGACCAGGCGACGGCATATCTGTTTGGGGTGAACAAGATGACGAAATGGAAACCGTATGCGGTTTTGCCTGATATTGCATATTGGAATAGCAAGACGAGGAACTTGGATAATATGAAGATGACTAGGGGAGATTTGGTTTTTAGGGATGAGGAGAGGCAGAGGAACTTTGAGAAGGGAATTGGGCAGTTATTTTTGGAGATGAGCCAGAAGGCAAAAGCTTATGAAGAGGGATTTGATCCTTGGGTATTGTTTCCAAGGAATAGCTATTATTGCATGAGCTTTAGTAGGGCTTGCGAGTTTGCAGATGTTTGTGGGTTTGACTGTGAAAACCGAATTAAGAAACCTCCGGTGGGTTTTAGGAAGATTGGAGGAATAAAAAAGATTGGTGGATATGTGGAAGATGCAATTGGGAATGGATGAGGAAGGCTAAAGATGCGGGACTGGTTTGGAAACTTGAAGAGAGTCCTCAGTGAAACGACGATTGAAGTTGTGTTGCTGGCTGTTGGAGTAGTAACGACGATTTTGAGTATTTGGTATACCACGTTGTATCATTTGGAGACTGGAGATCAATGGATTGTTGCTGTTAGTTTTTCGGCCAGTATTGTGGTTTTTTTGGTGATCTTGTTTGAGTTTGCGACGAAACTTGTGCTGGATGGGAAGAGGTGGAAAGCGGTTGCCATTTATGGATTTTGGTTGGTACTGGTTCTGTATTCAATGCAGAGTACAGTTGCAGGACAATATACGAATACGATTGGGAGGAGAATTGGAAATGAACGAGCAAGAATGGCAGACGAGGATCGAGAAAGTCAGAATGAAAGAGATGCAGTTAGAGAAAGGGAGAGACAGGAAAGTCTTCGATTTGCTAATGAAGAGATTGGAAGACTTGGGAAAGTACTTGGACAAGGTGTTGGGGCAGACGGAAAGCCTTTGGCGAATTGGCAGATTGCCGAATATCAGAAGAGGTTGGATGCTTGGACGCTTAGAGCGGAAAAGCTCAAAGATGCTTGGGCTATGGAACGAGATGAGCAGAGAGGCGGGGAAGGATTGCGATTGGATACGGGTAGTAGTCATGGAAGTGTATACGATTTCTATGCGGTTGTATTAGGATTGAAGAGCGAGAAGGTTGAGTTTGGCTTGGCAGTTTTTAAGGGCGTGATACTGGATCTGATGAATGTGGTTTGCTTTATGATTGTAATGATGCGTGAGCAGTGGCGGATGGAAAGGTTGAAGAGAGAGATTGAAGAGGAGGAGAAGAGGAAAGTTGATCCGAAGGAAAGGAGGAAGAAGGTTGCGGAACAGATGGCTAGGTTGGCGTTTGGGAAGAGTGCAAGCAGGAATGGAATGTTCCCAAGTTGGAAGACGGCCCAAGAAAGATTGGGGCTTAATAAAGGGGATTACGAATGGATGGTGGATAAAGGCATTATGAATGGGGTGCTTGTGATGAGGCATGGGAAAGTCTATCGAGGGAAAGACTTGAATGCGGAAGATTTTTTGGAGGACATTGTGGATGAAAATGATTGACAGAAAATATGTAATGGTGGTATTGTTGGTGTTACTTGCTGGGACAACTTGGGCGCAACATGATGTGCGTTTTGATTCGTATGGGAGTTGGAGTAAGACGCCAACGAAGAGCCAGGTTGTTTGGATCAATGGGATGTTGAGTGGTGTGCATTATTTGGCTGTTCGATATGCGACGGAACAGAAAGATTCAAGGATAATACAGTATGTTCCCAATGAAGTAAGCAGTCTGGATATACAGGCCCTTATTGACTTTGTTTATCAGTATGATGATTGGAAGCCGGTGCCTGTAGTGGATATGGTAATTCGTTATCAGTATTGGGTGGAAAAGGCATCAAATAGGTTTTATGAGGAAGAAGGAAGGAGGGGTAAGTTATGACGATTGCTGAGAGGAAGAAAGTGGGAGCGGGGAAAGCTTTGGCTGTGAAGACGCAGGAGCTGCCGGGGAAGCTTGGGGAGCTGATGGCGGAGGCGACTATCTTGGCGAATAGCAGGGTGGTACCATTGGCGTATATTGGGAAGCCGGAAGCGGTTTTTGCCGTGATTCAGTATGGAAAGGAGCTTGGCATTGGCCCGATGACGGCGCTGCAGAACATCGCTTTTATCAATGGGCGGCCGAGCTTGGGGAGCGAATTGAGAAGCGCGGTTGCACATAAGCATCCTGAATATGCTGGGATGGAGATTGTGGAGAGCAGTGAGAAGAAATGTGTTGTGAAAGTTTATCGAAAGTTTAGGATGATGGAGGTGGTCAGTTGCTTTACTGGAAGCTTTACGATTGAAGAGGCGCAAAGAGCGGGCTTGCTGAGTAGGAGTAGCGACAGTGCGTGGAGCAAATGGACGAAGCGGATGTTGTTTCATCGGGCGAATGCTTTTGCTCATCAGGATGCGTTTCCTGATGTGGATACTGGGGTGCATACGGATGAGGAAATGACACCGGAACAGTTTGCGAAGTACACGGAAGAATATATCAAAGTGGATGACAGGATTGTAAGTGAGAATTTGGAAAGAGCTGGGAAGCCAAAGCAGGAGGACTTTGTGAAGAATCTGAATCGAGATGAGGATGAGAGCCCGAAGATTGCACCGAAGAGGATTAGGAAGACGACGAAACTTGTTTGAGGCTTTATGCTTCCCCGTATGGGGTAAGCGGATTTTAGAGGGGCCGTAAAGGCCGATGGAGTTTTCAATGGGTAAGCACAATGTTCCTGGGATCAAGCAGAGTGGTGGTATGAAAGGTTTCCCGGTACTTCCGGCTGGTGAATATAAGCTGCTGTGTACGAAAGCGGATGTGGTTGGTTCGGACAAGGAGCCGGCGGACCTCTGGAAGTTTCAGTGGGACATTTTGGAGGGACCTCCGACTGACGATGGAAAAGCGTCGAAGGGACAGAAGTTTGCTACGCAGGTTCGGATCTTGGCTGAGGAACATCCAGACTATGATCGACTCGGATCGATGGGTGTGGATGAATTGAAGAGCATGGTTCTGGCTGCTGGTGTGAGCTTCAAAGGTGAAGAGATCAATGAACAGAGCTTTGTTGGGCAATCTGTGTTTGCCAAGGTGGTGCAGACGCCGAGCAAAACGGACCCGGAAAAGATCTTCAACAATGTTCGGGCCTGGAAGAGTATCTAGGATTTAGGCTGAGTTTGGGGGAAAAGATGGAAGAGTCTTTTCCCCCTATTTATTTGGGACGGTTTAGGGGTAACGAATGAAATTTGAGAGGACGAAATGCAGGTGTGAAGAATGTCCCTTGAATGGGATGAAGAAGGTATGTGGCAGTGCCGGAGCTGATAAGTTTTCTGTGGCTATTGTGGGGGCAGCTGTGGGGCCGAGGGAAGAGGCGGCTGGGGAAATGTTTGTGGGCGCGGAAGGGGCCAAACTGAAGGAAGTGGTAAGTGGTTCGGGAATGATTTGGCATTTGGTTTGGAAGACGAGAGTGGTGGCTTGCGATGTGGAAAGTATTGGTGGACTGGATGATGTGGAAGGGAAATTGGCGTATGAATGTTGTTTGCCGGGGTTTGAGGAAGAATTGAAGTGGTTGGAGAAGCAAGGGGTGAAGGTTGTTGTTCCGATGGGGCAGGTGGCTATGCGGGCCATGGACATTGATGGGAAGATTGGGAAGTATAGGGGTTCGGTGTTTACTAGGGGCAAGATGGTTGTTGTACCGACATTTGAATATGAGTTTTATAGGAATGGAATGTGGAAGGAGGAATTGACTTGGATCAATGACTTTCAGAAGATTTGGGACTTGAGTTTGAAGAAGTATGTGAAGCCGAAGGAAAAGTTCAATTTGTTTCCGAAGGAAGAAGATGTTCTTGAGTTCGTGGAGAAAGCTATTGATGGGGATTTGTTGGTTGCAGTGGATATTGAGACAACGAGTTTGAATCCCTATTATTCAAAGATATTGATGGTTGGATTGGCGGTTGACGGGGAAGAGTGCTTGGTGGTGCCATTTACGAAACAGGGTGGCAGTTCGTATTGGACGATGGCGGAAGAGAGCAGGGTTGGAAAGGCTTTGAAGAGGCTGTTTGCGGAAGTGAGGACGATGTTTCAAAATGCGGCTTTTGATACCTGGCATCTGGAAGTTCATGGTTATCCGGTGAAGAAATTGGCGGAAGATACGATGCTGCTTCACCATGTTTTGAATCCAGAATTGAAACATGATTTGGGATACATAGTTAGTGTTTATGGGAAGACGCCTTACTGGAAAGAGGTTGTGTTGGGATCGGAAACAAAGATGATTGGGATGGAGGATAAGGAAGTACGAACATATAATGCTCGGGACACTGTGGTGCTGCATCAGGTATTGCCTGAGATGAGGAAGCATCTGAGGGAAGTTGGGACAGAGAAAGTTTATCGGGAAGTTAGTTTGCCGTTGGTGAAGGCTTTGAGGAAGATGAGCATGGCAGGATTGCCGCTTGATAAGAAGAGGCTGGAGAAGTTGAAGGTCGAGTTTGGGAAGAGGGCGGAGGCAGCGGAGAAGAAATTGAGGAGTGAATGGAACTTGCCGGAAGCTTTCAACTTGAGAAGTGGAGATCACATGAAGATGCTGGTTCTGGGAAAGAAGCCTGCTGGCTATCAAGTGGTTATGCATGAGATGGAAGGTTATCAGAAGGATAAGAGGAAGAGAAGGGATACGAAGAAGTACTTGTTGCTGGAAGCTCGTTGGAATGTGTTTAATGGGACTGAACAGATGTATTTGCCAAATACGTATGCAGGGGGAAGGGTTGCGAAATTGGATGGGGAAGAGTTTATAAATATACAGAAGGCGGCTTTGCGAAGGAATGAAGCGATTGAAGGACTGGTGAAGAAGGGGAAGAAGCAGGAAGATGAGAAGAAACAGATTGAGAGATTGATTGAGTTTATTGTTATGTTTAGGGAGTTTGTCGATATGAATAAATTGGCAACGACGTTTACAGGATTTCCGGTAGGCCCAGATGGACGGATTCATCCAAGTTATAAGATTCATGGCACAGCGACTGGGAGGCTATCATGTTTGGGAGCTGATACGTTAATTCAGACACAATACGGGGCAATCAAGATACAGGACATGGGACCTGATATAGAGTGGGAAGTTTTGACACATAAAGGAAGAATGCGTAAGTCTACAGCTTGCAAAAGAATGGGAGAAAAGCTTGCTATACGGTTGATTTTGGATAATGAGCATGATATAATATGCACAACCGACCATCGTTTTCTAACCAAGAATGGCTGGGTACAAGCAAAGGATTTGGTCGGAAAGGAGCTATATTATGTCAATGTCGATTCAGGATGTAAACAACAAAGAGATCGTGGCGCAAGTTCTCAATCTGTATTTAAGGGACAAGACAAAGCCGACGCATATTATAATTCAGAAGAAGCTAGGAATAACTTATCAAACGATACAGTTTATTCTTCGGCAGAACTTGTCGAAGGAGCAATATCAAGCAGAAAAAGCTCTGCGTTACTCCAGATCCAAGATGGGAACGAAGAATCCTATGACAGGGAAAAGAGCGCAGAATTGGAAGGGAATTGTAAGCGACAACAAGGGACATTTGACAATATGGAATGGGGAGAAGCGCGTCTTCATACACCGAAAAATGTTTGCCGATCTGTTAAGGATAGATGTGGAGAAGATACCTCGGGAATTAGAAGTACATCATATCAATGGGAATGGGGAGGACAACCGATTGGAGAACTTGGTTCTTTGCACCAGAGCAGCACATCGGAATCTCCACCGTACCTGGTCCGAGTTGAAGGATTCACCCCTGTGGGAAAGATACAAGTCTTTGATCTCACCGTAAAGGAGGATCATTCGTTTATTGCTAATGGAATGATAGTACATAATTCTGCTTCCCCGAATGCGCAGAATTTTGCTGAGGAAGTGTTGGTGATATTCAAGCCGGAACAGGGAAGAGTGATTGTTAAGGCAGACTATTCTAACATTGAGTTGAGGGTTCTGGGTTATTTGACAAAAGAGAAAGTTATTATTGAGGCGTTTGAGAGTGGAAAAAATATACATGATGTGAATACGAAGTTGCTTTTTGGGATTGAAGAGGATGATGCGAGTTGGCATACAGCAAGGAAGGCAGCCAAGACTTATGTTTTTGGAAGAACTTATGGAGGAAGCGTTGAGGGGATCTATAGGCAGATATTGGCGAAGGTGCCGGAACTAAGGTTGAGCTTGGCATATTTTAAGAAGATGGATGCGGCTTACTTTGAGAAGCTGGGGAGTTATCGAGAATGGTGCAAGAGGGTTATTGAAGAGGCGAGGAAGACGAGGACGAGCGTAAATGCTTTTGGAAGGAAGCGCTTTTTGCTTGGGACACCAGATGAGATTGAGAGACAGGCCTTGAATAATCCGGTGCAAGGGACAGCAGGAGAGATTGCGGAGAGGGCAATTATTGGTTTGGATGCGGCTTTGGAAAAGAAAGTTAAGAATGCGTTGCTGATTGGAACTGTGCATGATAGTATTTTGGTTGAATGCGATGCGAAGGATAAGATGAAGGTGGCAAAAATTATGAAGGAAGTGATGGAGAAAAAGATTGAGATCAATGGATATGAGGGTGTGTTTCCTGTGGATGTGGAGATTGGACTTAATTGGGGAGAGATGGAAAAGGTCGAGATATGAAAAGCCTGGACCCTAAAGAGTTGGCAATGGTGGCTCTTGAGTCTGGTGAGATAGAGAGGAAGAATGAGGAGCTGGGGGTTCCAGAACCATTTGATGAAGAGGCTGTGCCTTTGGAGAGGAGGAATTGGGTTAGGGATTATGGCGATCAGTTGGTGCCGAAGACGAAGGGGTTCATAACGGACTTTGTATATCATACAAGAGGATATATGATTCCTACGTTGGCATGTATTTGGAGTGGACTGTTTTTGTTGAGCAGTGCGATCAAGAGGGAGGCTTGGCTGAAGTGGATGCCGACGACGCTCTTTCCTAATTTGTATATGATTATTGTGGGGCCAGCAGGGAGGGCAAAGAAAACGACGGCAATCACACAGATTGGCACGCCGATATTGAGGGACTTTCGGAATTGGATAACAGATGCAAACTTGTATAAGATGAAGTATATAAATATTGCGAAGGATATGACAAGTCCGGAGGCTTTGATTGATTCGATGTTGCCGGAACGGAAACCGGGGGATGATTTTTTCTTTATGGATGAAGAAGGAAATAATATATTGGGACCCAATGGGAAGGCTGTAGTTTATAGGAAGACGAGTGAGACGACCATTGTGGTGAGTGAATTGAGTACTTTTTTAAGTAGTAGTTCGTATGCGAATGGGACTACCAATTTGTTGTTGGATTTGTTTGATGCACATGAAACTTGGGAATGGAAAACACTGGGAAGGGGAAAGAAGGTTCTGAGAAGATTGTGTACTAATTTTGTTGCAGGAACAACTGTAGACGGGCTTAGAGGAAGTATTCCACAGGCTGCAAAGGGTGATGGTTTCATTTCGCGGACATTGATGGTCTATGTGCCGACAAGTTTGAGGAAGTATGATATGCCCAGGCAGGCAGTAGGGGCACCGACTACGGAGGATATGGCGAAGAGATTGGCCTGGATTGCGCAGAATGCTGTTGGAGAGTTTACATTGAGTGCTGAGGCCCGGAAAGAGTATACACGATGGTTCGATTGGTTTTATCAGCAGATGGAAGATAATCCCGGTATGGAGGGAGCAATATCACGGATGGATGTGAACTTGTTGAAGGTGGCATTGCTGATTAGATGCAATAGGTATGAGGAAGAAGGGAACGAGATTACGCTGGAGGATTTGAGAACGGCCATTGGATTGCTTGAGGCGACTTATGCGAGTTTACCGTTCTTGTTGGGACAAGTGGATGTTGATGATATGACAGTGGCTCTGAGTAAGGTTGAGTTGAGGCTTAGAGGGAAACAGAAAGAGGGGTTTTTGAAATGGGAAATTGGAAGCAGCTTGAGATTGAAGAGTGATATGCTCCATGCGGTACTTGATGAGCTTTCGAGCCGAGGGTTGGTTGAATTTGAATTGGATGGGAAAAGGTATGGGAAGTCTACAAGACGAGCGAAGGAACGAATCTTTTGGATAGGAGATGGATATGACGGAAATGCAGATACTACAGGAAGCCGGGAAGGATCGTATTCTTCAAGCCTTACAGAATCACGGAAGCATAAGAAGAGCCGCAAAACTCCTGGGAGTGAGCCATACATCCCTGAGGAGATATATGATGGAGGAGACGATTCAGATGCCGGAGCTGAGCAAGGAGACACTGGCTTGGATGCATCTGAAACGAAAGGCGGAGAGGAAGCCACATGCGGGGTTGGCGAAGTGGTTGGGAGACCCGTCCCACGCCCGTGCGATACTACCAAGAAGCACAAAAGGAATAGCAAGAATGACAAAGCTAACGCCCGATCAAATAAAAACTTGGTTATGGCGGAGGCGGAAGAAGGCGAAGGAGAGTATGAAGAGATGTTTACAATTGATGAAGGAACACCCGGAAGTAGTGCTTGACTTCGGTAAGGGTGGAATTAAGAAAGCTGGAGAATTGGGGAAGCTACGATTTGGATATGATCATTGGGCGGTGAGGACTAAGTTGATCGGCGATTTGGAAGATGGGACCGTGCTGATGGTTCCGATTGATGTGGTTATGCTGGAGATGAACTTGAAAATTAGTCTAGGACCGGCGCAGCCATGAGGGAGAGGGTGGCACCGTAGATGTCTCCTGAATCCATGCGTTCAAGGAAGTTTGAAACTGATTTGAATTGGGCTGAACCGGGGATGAAAGTGGGCAAGTCGCGGCGGAGGGCAGCACGGGCTTGTTCACCCTCGAAGTTTAGATTGGTGGCTTTTACCATGTTGATGGCAATGTCGAAAGCTGGGCCACCGGTGAAGATGCCAGGAGTGAAGGGAATGAAGTCATTGGTACGAATACGAAGCGCGTCGAAGCCGGCCCATAGGATGCCGTTTAGGGCAAGGTAGACGGCCATGCTTTCGATACGTTGGGCCGCTGTGGCATAGCGGAAGGTTTCTGCGAGATTGGCGCGATAGGATGCCGCGTATGTTCCATACTGGCCAAAGAGCTTGCCGAGGATGCCGCTCTGGTGTAGTTGGGGCGTTGTGGCGCCTGCGTAATCAAACATGGTGCTTCGCTGGATTATATCTCCGAACTTGTCTTTGGCTGCCTCAATGGAATTGTTTCTTATGAGGGTCATAATTTCTTCGGTGCTGATCGGATTGATCCTGTCGAGGGCAGCAAAGGAAATGAACTCTTTTTCGGAAATGTTTGGATTGAGGGCCTTGTAATTCAAGGCATCCTGAATACGTAATTCTCCGGTATGATAGGCAACTGCACGAGTGAGATCATCTGAGTTCTTGAACCAACGGTATCCTTCACGGGTGATGGCTCCAATGCGGCTTTCTCCACCGAAGAAACTGTTGACAATGGGAGCTTTGTCGGCAAGGATGCCCTTCTTGCGGTAGGCATCGTAGAAAACTTCTGGATTTTGCAGGATCTCTTTCCAGGAACGCAGTGTTGCATCGGTGCCGAAGCGAGGGGCAAGCGTGGTGA
Source organism: Leptospira biflexa (assembly GCA_020720805.1). Taxonomy (GTDB): domain Bacteria; phylum Spirochaetota; class DYNZ01; order DYNZ01; family DYNZ01; genus DYNZ01. The sequence continues at coordinate 12,460 of DYNZ01000052.1, forward strand.
GAGTTTGGAAGCTGTTACGAACGGCCAGGAATGGTTTCCAGGCAAGTGAAGTGAAGTAATTAAGGGCAAGCATATTGCCTAGAATGTCCCTGCCAAAGGATTCCATTTCACGTTCTGAGAAGGGAAGCATCTTTCCAATGGGAGAACGCTTGATTCCTCTGAACATTGAAGCACCGAAGTCAGATACGAACTTTTCACCTGGGCTTTGATGAGAGCCCATGATGGCTTCCTTGAATTGGTAGAGTCTTACGTGCCAGTCTTCGATGTTTTGGCCAGTTTTGCGAAGTTCAGAAACATAGCGATCAATTTCCTGCCATGAATTGTTGAGGTGGTACTTCTTGAGGCCCTGAGTTGCATACATGAGGGTTACTTCGAAGGCATCATCTTTGAGGAAGAAACGAGGAAGATCTGAGGTGCGTTCATTTTCCGCCCAGAACTTGAGTTCCTTGGGTAAGTTGCCGTTGGCCCAGTCAGGCATATCTTTGGCCAATTCTGTTAGATGGATTTTGGCTGAAAGGGTCTCTTGCTTCAAGGTTTTGGAGTAGACTTGGAGCCGTGGCATATAATCGGTAACGAGTTTGTAGAAATCAATGCCGAACTTCTCACCGAGAGCTTTGTAGAGCTGCCGGACTTGGACAGCTGTTGCCTCTTCCAGAGCATTGAGCGGTGCAAGGTCTTTGGCATAGCTTTGACGATAGAGTTTTGCCATGGCCTCAGCTTGTTCGGAACCCTCTTCTGCTCCAAGATGGTAGAAGATTTTCCTTCTTGATTCTGCATTGAGAATGCGGTTATGGGGGCCACGGAAGGCGGACTCAAGATATTTGACTACTTCGTTTTTGTCGGTATACATCAGGCGGGTATGAAGTTTCATCTTGTTTCCCCAAGTGATAAGACCGGGGGCTTTTATTTGGTCAGCAATGCGATCAAACCAAGAATAGAATTCTCCTGTGATGCTAGTGAACTTATTCCAAGTGGACAGTTCTTTTATGTTTTCAGCAGGGGGAAACTCGGGAGGCAGGTTGCCAGGGTTTTTACCTGCTTGCCGATTTATCCATGTTTGAGCCTTGAACTGATTGATGAGATCGGGCAAAGCTTGAGCAGTTTCAGGATCAAGGGGAATCAGGTCTGGCACGGAGTTTTCAATATCTGGATATTCAAGCATCTTGGCTTTCAATTCGTCGATGGAGGAAAGCGTATGGACAATGGCGTGGTCTTGCAGAATGAACTTGCCTTTCTGAATGTCGAAGGACAGGAACTTCTTTTCTGCCATTTTCCTGAGATCATCGATGGACATTGCAGTTTCAGTTAAGAATTGCTTGGCCTCCGATAGGTTATTGAATTTGGCAATGTAGTCATAATCACGGAGTTTGACACGATAGATGTTGTTGGCATCCAGGATAAGATCTTTTTGGCTAAAGGATTTAATGACCTTGGTTTGGGCAAGGAAGCTCTTGTTTTCAAAACGAGAAATGGTCTTGAGGGCTTGAGTGGTATTGCTGAAGTAGGAAGTACCATTCATGGTGAACTTGAGTCCATCAGGCGTTACTTCAATAACTTCAGGACCATAGCGAATATCGAGTTTGGAAGGCATATAGTTGATGTTGTTGAGAAGATCATCGAAGTCTTTGGCACTGGCGATATGTTTGCCGGAAGAGAGGGTGCGGGCAATCCAGGAACCATCTGCAGAACGAAGTACGCGAATACCTTGATTGAGGAGGTCCTGAACAGCCCCATGCTTGTCTACAGTGTGGCGGGCAATGAAGGAAATAGCATCATCAATGTTTTGAAAAGAACGTGTTGCGGAAGGAAGTATGATATTCAAGAGATCACCATTGCGATTGATTTTACCACCAATATCAGTAGTTACTTGGGAGAGCCAGGCAATCTTGTTTACAGATGGGGGAAGGCCGAAGGCAGCTGGGGACTTCTTCATTTTCTGAACAAAGAAATCTCCAGTAAACTTTTTCTTGGCTTCTTTGGGCAAAGCCTCATTGAGTCCATCGATAAGATTTTGAATGGTTTTCTTTTCATTGCTGTAAGAATTGGCTCTTCTGCCAATGGCAATTTCTATAGTATCATCGGAGAGTTTACGGACAGCTAGAGGATTGCTGGAGGCATTGTAAATCATCTTGATATTGGAGGAAGAGCCATTGGAAGAAAGATAGAACTTGCTGAAATTCTGGATGCTGTCTGCATCTTCGGAGCGAATGCTTTTAAGGGCTGCATCGAGAACAAGGTCTTCGTTGCTGACTGCGGTTTTTCCCTTGATGATACCAGAGATGCCTTCTTCAACTATGGCAACTGTGGAGCTGGGGCCTTTCAGGAAAGGATTCTTGGGGGCAATCAATACATCATCATCAATGCCTATTAGCTTGAGATTACGGGGTGTAAAGAACTCAGAGGAACCGTCTGGATGGGTATGATAGTCGAAGCCTTGATTGAGAAGGATGCTGGCTCGGGCATCATCCAAATTGCGGTATGGTTCATTGGCAAGAAGCTTTTGGGCTCGCTTGGTGGCTTCTTCATACAGATCGGCAGGAGCGCCTCTGACGCCGATAAGAATGGCATTCGGCGTATCGCTGATTGAAGCCCGGATAGGTCCAGAGTTCTTCATCAGGTTTACTTGGGCAGAGTTGGCGGCATCAACGATGTTGTCTACTAGAGGAATGTTGGTACGAAGGGTAAGACCTGTTACGTTGGCTTTTTCAAGGGAATATGCTTCGCCCATGGTTATGTAGGGCCTCTTGAGGGAAGATTGCTGAGCCTTGGGAAGAACTTTGAGTTTGGTATAGAGAGCCGGATTGGTGGCCTTAATGTTATCGAGGGAGAAGAGGGCTTCCTGCTGGGCTAGAAGCATACCTCGTTGGTAATTGGGAAGAAGTTCAGGTCGAACCGCAGATAGAGGATCTTTTGGACGAGCCTTGTTTGCATAGGCATAATAACGGTAACTGAGATTATCTTCAACGTCGATAATGTTTTTGTAGGTTTTTTCAATGGCTTTCCCAGATTCATCAAATTGGTAGATGCTGAATCCGTCGGCTTTCTTGGAAAGAACTTGCCCGCTATTTTGCGCCAAATAGGAAAGCTTTCCCCATTGGTTTGAATCCGGATCAGCAATATCACGACGTACCCATTTTGCAGTTTCAAGATGCTGCTCAGCTCGTGCCCTAGTAACTGCATCAAATTGGTCTAGGATGGACTTGTCCGCAGTTCCAGCTTCAATACGCAGCAATGCTTCATTCATTTCTTCGGTTGTCTTTTTTGCCACCGACATGGCTTTGTTGTCGCCAAAGATGGCTTTGCCCGTTTTCCAGGAATAACCAAGGATGGCTGTCATGGCAGTACCGAGGAGAAAATCGACAGCAGCGGATTCGCCCATAGTCTTGGCTACAGCAACAGCTCCTTCGCTGGCAACAGAACGCTGCCCTGTCTGTGTTCGCTTCTGTTCTTCAATCAAATAATAAGGAAGGGCTTCAATAATTGATTCGGCAGCAATCGGACCAAGATATGCAAGAACCTTGTTTCTAACAGGGGCTGTAATGCCTAAAGCTTTCGCAGTTGCGGCAACGGCTTTTCCACCTCTGGCAGCTACGCCTATGGCCCCAGCAGCTGCGGAAGTGAGTGGGCTCATGGCGACAGAAACAGCAGCTACATCTAAGATGTTGCCAAACAAAGAGCCGACAGTGCTGGCAGGATCGGAACGGCCGGAAATGCGTTCCATCTCGGAATAGTATTCGAGAGCCCGAACTCGATCTTTGGCAGAGGCTTTAGTCGGATCAATGAGTTGATCGACAAAACCGAGAATACCCGAAGAAGCTATCGCTGCCTGAGTTCCTTCCTGCATAACCTTGTTAAAGGAATTGGTATTGGCTACAAAGTCCTGCCCAGTCTTGTTTACAACAGCCTCAGTTTCTGGATTATCAAAGGTGGGCAAAAGGGACAATGTGCGTCTTTTTACTTCCTCTTGGACCAGATATGGCGCTGTAGCAAAATCAGGATTCTCCTTGAGTTTGGAATCCAGTATTCGTTTGCCGACAGCAAGCTGATCCTGAACTGATAAGGATCGATACCAGGGATCAGCTTTTATCTGGTTTACCAACTCCATGTTACGGCAACCTACTCATAAGAGCCTCAGTGCTGGCTTGCAAAGTATCACCAGTCATCGATTGCCCATCTCCAGGAATAGTAGCCGTTCCCGGAACATAGGACTCCACCATGCCTTCCGTTTTCATGCCAAGCCAACCCTTCTTATAAATCAGATTCATTATGGGACTCACTCCTATGCGATCTCCAAGTTTGCCCAAGTTATCAGCATAAAGTTCTGAATAGGCTTTATAGCTGGGATTTTGAAGTAGTTCTGTTTCAAGTAGTTTCAGGTCTCTGCCAAATGCTTTTGCATCTTTGGATTGTTCAAGTATCTTTTGTACCGGTTCACGTAGGTAGTCCATTTGCTTGGAGGCAGCGTCGGCCAAGTTCTTATACCCTTCAGATTTTAACTCCAGTTCCTTGTTCATTGCATTGGCAAGGGCCGCTTGGGCATTAAGTCTATCAGCTTCGGAAATTGCATCAGCATTCTTGATTGCCTGCCATATCTTTGCTGTCTCAGCTTCTTCCCTGTCCATCTGAATTGAGGTCGCATTGCGAAACAAATGATCCAAAGCAATATCATTACGAAGAGGGGAATCTTCTGCAAAACGATTGGCAAAATCTGCAGCCTCTTGCGCATACTTTCTAAACTCTTTTGCCCCTTCTTCAGTCGGTTTCCATTTGCGAATTTCCTTTTGGGTAGATCGTTGTATCTTGCCGAAAGCATTATCGACAGCTTGTCGATCTCTAGGATCTAGCAAATCCAACTTCTCACCAAATGAACTATAGCGACTTAAAGCAGAAAGCTCTTCTGGAGTCAAACCAATTCGACGGGCCTCTTCCGCATTGGCTC
>DYNZ01000052.1:17498-22045 GCA_020720805.1 Leptospira biflexa
GCTTGCACAGCCTTGGCAGCAGGTGATTCAGGTGCCTTAGGCGCTGTGGAAGCAGGCGCGGGCGTGGGGCTAGCAGCAGCCGGGGCAGGTGCAGGAGCAGGAGGGGTAGCTACTTGCGAACTGGGCGGTCCTTTGGGTTGGCCTGTTAGAGGATCAAGTCCGATTGTAGCAGAGTATTCCCTAGCTGTACCCGGCCATTTGTTGACCAATTCTTTAGGAGACATATTCGCATTATAATCAGCACTCCATTCTGGATGTTTGCCTGCATCAGCTATGAGCTTCTTCTGCACAAACTCATGGAATGTCGGCGGTGCGCTTTGGGTAGCAGAGGGTCCTACAGGTTGGGGAGGGAGATTACGGCTTGCAAAATTGGCAACTCCAGCCGGCCCAGGGAGGGGATTAGTATTAAGAATAGCACCCTGTTGCATGGCAGCAATACGATTGGAAGGGGTGATTCCTGGCGGGTTAAGCGGATGTACACCCGGAGCCTGCTGAGGTGAACCATTGTATGCAACACGGCTATTGTATTCCCCTACAGGGCCATTATTGGCCACAGGCGCCGATTGTGGAACCGGAACTGGCTCAGGCGTAGGAACGGACACAAGTGCAGAGGTAGGTGCAATTGGCTGACTAGGTGCAACTGAAGTTGCAACGGGCTGCTGTGGTAGGAACTGACGATAATCGACAGGCTGTCCAGGAATAGTTTCCGTGTTAGGAGCGATTGAGCCACTGGCTTTAAGATTGGTAACAAACTCTCTCTGCTTTTCGGCAGACATAGGAGCAGCTGCCATATCCTGCAGAAATTTCAAGCCCTGCCCGGACTTCGTTTCATCCGCCCCAATAAGCAATTGCCAAGCGTTTTTTACATTGCTAAATATGTTGGTGTTTGGGTCTTCATCTTTGGCAAAAAGGGCTCCTCCAGCCTGCCCCAAGTTTTTGAGCAGGCCTTCACCTTCTTCTGCCTGGCGAAACAAGGTAGGGGCAAAACGCATGGCAGCATCCTGGCCTTCCTTCTTCTTCAGGTAATCCGCCATAGGCACGCCAGCGTCTTTGGCAAGCTTTTCTAGAGTATCCCAAGAGTTCTTGAAATCTGCCTGGAATCGGGCTTCCCTGAAAGCCCGATCTTGACGCAAGGATGCACCCAGGTTTTGCATACTCTGTGAAAGCTGGGCATTTACAGCCTGATCCACCTGAGCTTGAGTCGGTCCTGAAAAAACTCCACTTCCACCGAGTATTGCTGCCATTTCTTATTTTCCTTTGAATGCACCGGCAATGTCCGTACCCATGCCAACGGCATCCTTGGTGTAATCCCAAGCGCCCTTCTGATACTGATACGTCGGTTGATACCAAGCTCCAGATTCAGACCCTAATTGGCCCATGACGCCGAAGTTATTGGCAGCCTGCTGTCCGTATTGACCAGCCATTTGGAGGGCAGGATCAATCTGGAACTGGGTATTGGCAAGCTGATTTTGGGAATTGGCTCCCATGGCTTGATTCCAAAGCCCTAAAGTTCCTTGAAGTTGATTCTGCTGAAGCTGCGCCTGAGCTTGTGCAAACGGGTCGGCATAAGCTTGCCCGAAGGCAGCCATGCCTGCACCGCTATTGGCACCACCAGGCATTGCGGCAAGAGCAGCTTCTCCACCAAGCTGTGCTTGGCGGCCAGCAATTGCATTGAGAGCACCCTGAAGTTGACCATTCTGGCTATTCACAAGATTGGATAGATCTCCGGATTGATTCATAAATTGGTTCATGTAGGCATTGGGATCATAACCCTGACCGGCGGCCATTGCCTGCTGGCCATATTGTCCCATGAGTCCCATATTCTGATTGTGCTGATTGCTAGCGGCATCATAAGTGCCAGCAAAACGACCAGTCGGGTCCATGAACTTGTAATCCCCAGTTTTTCCTACGTCTTCTGTCTTCCCACCCATATCCACCTCCTTAAACCCAAAGTCTCCAAATCTCCCCCGGTACTGTACTTGCCGGTCCTGTCTGCATACAAGGCTTCAAGAACTGAAATCCCAGGCTTTGCACCAATTTATGCAAGCTTCGAATCCCAACTGGAATAGGAACATCTATGCATATAAGATCAAACTCATCTTGCAATATCTTGGCAGCTTTCAGCAGCCCATCACGATGCCGAACAACATCCGTATTCCAGAAAGCCCCATGAACTAAAGCAAAATACCCCTTGAGCATTTGCTCTACTCTAATATAGCCGAAATCCAGTTCAAGCACAACTACGCTTTCATGTATCACTTTCGTAAAATCTTCGATGGTAGGAGCTTCCAGCCTCTTCCAAATACTATCTTTATGCCCAAACATATTCCATATACGGAGAATGTCCGCATCAGTCATTGCCCAGTGCATTGTCATCATTATGAATGCTCCGTAAGAGCAAGTTCGTCGCCGGACCCAACAACACGCAAGCCGTATTCAGCAATCGTATAGGAAGTCGTCATAGTACTTGAAACAAGGCGCATCCGTATGAAAGAACCAGTAACCCTAAAATCCACTTTTCCCTCGTCTTCGGTAGTCGGTATGCGAAGTATTCCAACTTTGCGCCAATTACGACCCTTATTTGTAGAAGTATAGGCTGTAAACTGAATCTCAGCATCATAATCTACAAGACGATCCACTTTGAGATTCATGCGCAACACCGTTTTCATCGTATCTGGGGCATCAAAATCAATATCTCCTGTTTCAATAACAACCGGAATCTCTTGAGTTTCAAAATCCACATTGATCTCTTTATTGCCAATCCAAACTTTGCCACTAGACCCAAATAAGAGCGCAGTATATTCTCCATTTCCATAGGATTCATCCCACATACCAGGGTCCAAACCATCATCCCAAGTACCTGTCAATCCATCCCAAGCAATCGTATCGACGACATAAGTATTAGAAACACTTTCCACATTCACTTTCGAGGAACTCCACTCTTTCAATTTGGTATGGAAATACCAAATATGTTCAATATTTTCTTCAATATCTGGAAAACCAAACAAGATGGAACTCGTTGAAGGATCGGCTACAGCTCGGATCAAGTTCTTATGCGCACAGTTCCTAATCGCGTCATTGAAAATTCTAGTACCAATAGCTTGAGGTGAACTTGAGCCATAAGGAAGCCAATATATGTCGTCTTGCCCAACAAAGAAATGCCCACCAAACCAAGGCGCTACTGCTTTCGGACCTATCAAACCAACTCCACCCGTATCCAGCCTGTCGAAGCGCAAAGGCAATAAGGGATACTGAGTGGGAGTTCCGACAAAGATACCATCGCCGAAATAAACAATAAGCGTATTTCCCATGGGCACCAGTCGTTTGATAGCCGATGCCAAATAGGGTAAATCAATATAGTTTGTGGCAGTTGAAAAATTGGAACTGTCTGCCAGATTGGACCAAATAATTCGCTGACGCCGATACCCATCAATCGAATTGTAGATGCCACCTGCCCAAACGCGATCCATAAAGAAAGCAACGCAATCTGGCACAAATGGTACACCGCCAAACATCTTAGCCGAATCTGTAGTAAAATAATCTAGGGTATTTAATTCTTGATCCCAACGCACCAAAGCCCGCTTTCCACCAGCCAACAATATACCTGAATAAGCCGAACTTACAGCTCTACCAAGAACTGCCCAATCGAGCAACGGTTGAAGTCCGGGACCCAATGTCTTCTGCACCACCCAATCATTGACGGAGGCAAGCGTTATTGCCGTGGCATAGTCATAATCAAGCAAGGTAACGCTTGTAGCAGAAACAACCAAGTCAACAAACCAAGAACGCGTTTCAATACCTGTTCCAGGATCAAATGTCAAAAATAATTGATCTCCGGTTTTAACATCACCATCGATAAACCCAGTTACAGGGGCCGTCAACGTAACCACGCCCGCGTTATCCACTGCTAACGCAACTGCTTCGTGGTATTCCCATTCAACCAAGGTAATACCGCTATTTGTTGGATAATTGTATAGGTTTCTATCCGAAAGGATAATCTGAGGGCGACTTCCATCAGTTTTCCAGACGGCCACCACTTCCTGAATAGCCTCGGGAACATCAATTCCTGAACCTCGTCTTACCATAGCATCCCGACGAAGCAATCCCTGTTCCGTTACGACAACATTTTCAAGATCATAGAAACCACCAAAAGGTATTTGCTGCGTGGGAATACTCCGCCAAACACCATGTAACGGCCGTACCGGAAACAGTTGGGCACTAGGAGGCGGCGTCCATGCCATTACTTATTCCTTTCCTTGAGCTTTCTTCAAGGTATCCAACATCTCATTCTTATCGCTCGAACCTTTGGATGAGCCAAACAGAAAATCCACAATCGTGGCCACCTTTGCACTCATCTGCCCATAAATGGCAGATATTAAGGCAACACCCCAGTCCGGCATAACAATTTTCAAACCTCCAATCCAATTGGCCAGCATCCAAAGCAAGAATATCGTCAAAGCAATATACCCTACAAGGAACGTCATGGCAAACAACTTTTGCAAGCCATTGTCAGTCTTATACATTGATCTTGCATCGCTTACATCTTT
>DYNZ01000161.1 GCA_020720805.1 Leptospira biflexa
ACTCGAAGAACTCTTCCGCACGCTGCTACATCAACTGATGACGGGTCAAGTGCGGGTGAAAGATTTGGAGATTTAAACGCAGGAGAAATTCATGGAAGCACGAAACCGAAAACTAAGCGAGTGGTACGGAAAAATTCAGCAATCAGAGATCAAACTCCCCAGATTCCAGCGCTTCGAGGCATGGGATCGCTGGCGTATTTGCAGTCTCATCGAGACGGTAGTACGAAACCTGCCACTAGGGATTACGCTGATCTTGGAAGTGGCTGATGAAGAGAAATTTATTTCGCGGCATTTGGTCACTGCCCCTGAGTTGAATGGGCGGGTACTTGAACACCTGCTTGATGGTCAGCAAAGGCTGACTTCCCTGTGGCGCGTCTTCCACAATAATTACGAATTTGACACTTATTTTATCTACCTCAAAGAGTTTGATAAATACGAAAAAGATGATGGCGAAGAACTCGAAGACATGTCCGCTTTCTGGCGTGGTCGCTACTATAAAAAGAATGGAGATCGTTATCCGATCTGGTGCGACGACCCTGCGCAAACTTTGCTGCGCGGATTGATCCCCGTTCAATTACTCCGCCCCGAAGATATTCAAGGCGAGATTGACGAGTGGATCGATAAGGCAACCAGTCAATATGAACCCAAAGAAGGGGGCAGGGACGAACTAAAGAAGTTTTACGATTTCCAAAAACGGGTCAGCGACAAAATCAAGGATTTACGCGCTGTGATTGCAAATTACAACCTGCCTTATTTATCGCTGCCTTCCAGCACAGACAAAACAGTTGCCTTGAATGTATTTATCAACATGAACACTAACAGCAAGCCGCTCTCGCAATACGACATTGTTGTGGCTGAAGTGGAAGATGTCATGGACCGATCGCTCCACGACCTGGAAGAGGAACTTAATCAAAGTTATCCCGATGTGGCACGCTACGCTCCGCTTTCCAATCAAATCCTGAATGCGTCATCGCTGCTGCAAGGCTATTTACCCAATCAGCGTGGCGCGTGGGATATGGATAAACGCAAAATGGTTGAACAGTGGGAAGTCATGGCAAAAGGCTTGAACCGCATGGCGCTATTCCTGAAAAGCGAAGGAATTTATGATGAGCAAAGACTGCCAACCAATGCGGTTCTGGCTGTCATTGCCGCCTTATATGCCGATATTCCCATGTCAGGAGATAAACGCGGGCGCGATGAATTGCTTCTGAAAAAATACCTGTGGTACGCCTTCTTCACTGATCGTTACGAAAACTCAGCAGCCACGCACGCCTTTGCAGATTTCAAAGCGCTGGGTGGCGTAATCCGCAATGACGTAAAACAAGATGGCAAGAAATATACAGAAGCAGATGTTCCCATCTTCAACGAATATTCCATTGTCGAAGCAGAAGAATTGATAACCGTCGAATGGCCCAAACGCACAACTATTCGCGGACGAGCCGTTTTAGCGGTTGCATCCCGATTGGGCGCGTTCGATTTTTCCACAGGCGAGCGTCTCGACCTCAACAATATCAGCCAACGCCAATATCATCACGTCTTCCCAGACGCCTTATTGAAAGAAGCTGGTATCAATAGTTTCCTCGCCTTGAACTGTGCGCTCATCAGCGATAAGACCAACATCACCATTGGGCGCAAAGACCCGCTCAGATATTTGAAAGATCGTTATGACTGGACAACCGAAGCCATTGTTCAGGAACGTTTGCAGTCTCATCTGATCCCCATTCTAGAGTTGGCTAATGGTGGATATGCAGATATGTCTGATAAGGAAAAGGCGGAAAAGATGAAGACGGATTTCAATCTCTTCCTGAAAAAACGTGCTGAACTGATCATCAAAGCGCTGAAATTGTTTGTGGACGGTCGTCAACTCAGCGCAAAAGATTTGTACGAAGGATGATTTGACTTCAAAAGCACGCGCGAAATCAAAGCAGCAGTTGCGTTTAAAAGAATGGATAAACAATGGATCGAGACACAGAATATTTCAAGGTTCTTGATAATTTCCGCGGTTCAACTGATAGCCACTATATAAGCCAATTTCTTGTTCCGCAGTTGGTGATAGATACTCTGCGTCAATTGCTCGATGGTCAAAGCGCAAGTGCGGTTTTTGATCCGTGGGCGGGTACAGGAAGAATAATAACGGAGTTACAAAGTATCACAAAAGCGCCGATAGCCGTTGCCATTACTAAGAACGAAAAAGAAGCGGAGATTGGAAAAGAGGTGGCACAAAATGCCAAATGGCAAATAGGCAATCCAGCCATTTCCATAGGTGAATTGCCCGATGACTTTGACATTATTGCGAGTTATCTACCTTTTGGCGCTCGGGTGAACGAGCCTCTTATTATCAAAAATACATCCGGGGAGGAAATCGAAATTAAGGGCAACTTAAGTGATCACATTATTGTTGCTTCTACTAAAAAATTAAGTCATAGTGGCACGGCAATCTTTGTTGTCACACCTTCTTTTTTCTTTTCCCCTACATCTGCACTTAAGCATTTCAATTCCTTGGGGTTTGGAGTAGAAGCAGCCCTTGCTTTACCATCAGGCACATTTGCTCCATACACACATATTTCCACCTATTTATTAATTACAAAAAATCACCTTGTGCCAAAGATGTTTGTTGCCGAACTTTCTAATGACACAAACACTAATCTTCAGATTATCTCTAATTTCAAGCAAGGGAAAGAGGGTGGAAAACTCGAACTCGGGCGTTATGTTGAAGTCCAATCCTTTAAAGGGCTGGAGGAAATTAGACGCGCTGAAAAATTTCACCAGGCTGAGCTTTCGTTTGGCGCTCCATCTGCAAGACTGGAAGAGATTGCAGTTTCTATTAATATGGGGCGTTATGGTGACAAGTTTTCTTTCCCGGAATTTGATAATGCAGTTTTTATTCCACTTATCGGGATAAGTGACGTCGTCGATTCGCGAGATGATCTTAAATTGAAAAACCAAAATTATGCGCAAGTTGCGATTGATGTCGCCCGTTCAGACGCCAGGTTTGTGGCAAGATTTCTCAATTCTGAATTTGGCAAGGAAATCAGAGCATCTCATATAGTTGGTGCTGTAATTCCGAAAATAAACAAGAGCTCATTAATGAGTCTGGAGATTTTCATTCCTAATCTTGAAACTCAAAAGGAAATGCTTGGAATTGAATCGCAGATCACAGCAGAACAAAATATTTTGCTCGGGCTCCAGAATGAGATAATGGAATATCGGCGTGAACTTTGGGGTAATCCGAAGGCATCAAAGAAAGTTAGCAGCAAAATTAAAATACTTTCAAGCAGGTTATCAGGCAGCCTAAAACAACAAGCAGATGAAAGTTTTGAACTTTGGGTTGAAACCTTACCTTTTCCTTTAGCGTCAATCCTTCGGACGTGGCAGGCTACAGAAAGTCAAGATTACGCTGGGAAAGTTGAACTCTTACTTCATTTTTTTGAAGCGATGGCCGAGTTCATGAGCGTAATACTTATCAGCGCCTTTAGTACCAACCTAGAATTCTTTGAGCCGCACAAGCAAAAATTGATTCTAACAACTCAAAGCCAAAATCTTAGTTTTCAGCGTGCCACATTTGGAACATGGAAGGTCGTAGTTGAATATCTTGGGAAGCAAACCCGACAATTTTTATCTGGGGATAAAGACGCCAGAGATTTTTGCGTAGATATATTCTCCAGCCCGTCTCTTGAATTACCTAA
>DYNZ01000162.1 GCA_020720805.1 Leptospira biflexa
TGCGTCGACATCGCTGGCATTGCCTTGCGATATCCGAAAACCAAAATGCCTTTATTATAGATCTGCAATTTTGAGAACAATCTTTCCAAAATGGCGATCCTCTTCCATGGTTCTGTGTGCCTCTACAATTTCGTCAATGGGAAAAACCTTGTGAATGAGGGGCACAATGGTTTTGTCCGTGAATTTGGGTATGGCGCGCTGGGTAAAGGCAGCCACAATTTCCCCCTTTTCATGGACGGGCCGCGACCGAAGCACAGAGCCGATGATCTGCTGGCGTTTTACCATTAGCAGGGCAATATTCAGTTCCGCTTTGATGCCGGATGTTACGCCGATAATCACCAGTTTACCAGCATACCCCAGGGATTTGATATTGGGCATGAGATATTTGGCGCCGATGTGATCCAGAATCATATCAACACCTTTTTTGTTTGTAAAATCACGAACCATGTCCGAGAAATCGGGAGTCTCCTGGAAATTAACTACCAGGTGGGCACCAAGCTTTTTGACCTGATCCATTTTTGCTGGCGAGGCGGTGACAATATATTTAGCCTGGGGAGTCAGGGCATTGGCAAGCTGAATTGCCGCAGTGTTGACGCCCCCTCCGCCGCCATGAAAGATGGCAGTTTGTCCATCCTTCAGTTCTCCGAGCAGGAAGACATTGAGAAAGGCTGTGATATAGCTTTCGCAGACGCAGGCCGCCTCGGCAAAACTCATGCTCTGGGGAATGGCCATCAGATGGCTGGCGTAGGCCGCTGCGTATTCCGCGTAACCGCCGCCGCCCACAAGGCTCATGACCCGGTCCCCTTTTTTCCATCCCTGAACTTTGGCGCCGACCTCATCAATAATTCCGGCAACCTCCAGACCTAGAATTTCTGAGTCTCCGGGCGGCGGCGGGTAGTTTCCTTCGCGCTGCACCAGATCGGGTCTGTTGATGGAGGTCGCGGCCACCCTGATCAAAACCTGATCCTCTTTGATGGCTGGCTTATCGATCTCGCCTATGGATAGCATATCCAGGCCGCCAAATCCTTTTAATAAAACTGCTTTCATGTTTTCCCCCTGTAAAGCAAGGCTCTCATTGTTGATCCGGGTATGCGCTTTCAGTTTTTGTGGTGCTTGGAAAAATTCGTTGCCGCACAACTGGGCAGTGCCAGTATGAACCGCGCCGGCTCTCGCTTGCTTGGATTTGATAATGATTGGTAAGCAGAACGGAGAATTGATTGCTTGTATATTCTTTTTATCTTTTTTTAAGGAAAAATTCTTCCGGAAGGAATAGGGGTGTGGCATGGAGAACCGGTTTTTGCCTGTATATGAACACTTTTTTCAGGTACACGCCTATGACATGGACTTTCGCGGGGACGTGCGCCTGAGCCATCTGTTTCAGTGGATGACCCAGTTGGCTGGCCAGCATGCTGAGCATCTCGGAGTCGGTTTTCACTCCCTGCAGGAGAAAAACCTTTTCTGGGTGCTGGCAAGAATAACCCTGGAGATCAACCGCTTTCCTCTGTGGCATGAAAAGGTAAAGCTGCAGACATGGCCCAAGGGGGTGCATCGTCTGTTCGCCATGCGCGATTTTCAATTTTTTGACGAACATGACAAGCTGCTGGCCGGCGCTACCACAGCATGGCTTTTGCTGGACGGTCGCAGCAAAAGGCCGCAGCGGCTACAGGGGCATCTGGATCATATTCCTGCCAAAAGCGAGCGTCATGGCGTCACGGGCTTTCCAGAAGCGCTGCAAACACCCCACAGCGATGGTCCGTGCCATCGTATTCGAGCGCGCTACAGCCATCTTGATGTCAATCGGCATGTGAATAACACCAAATACCTGGACTGGATTTTGGATTGCCTGGAACTTGATTTTTTAAATGAACATGAGGCCAGTCGCATCCAGCTCAATTTTCTGGCAGAGGGGTTTTTTAATGACGAGGTGTGGATGTACAAAGAGGCTTTAGATGGCCACGAGCCTGGCTTTTTGATTCAGGGTGTACGCACAAAAGACCAGGAAACTCTTTTTCAGGCTGAAATATCTTTCCGGCGTAGGGTCAATTGATACGATTGCGGCCTTCGTTTTTGGCTGCGTAGAGCGCCTGGTCAGCCCTTTTGATCATATCGGA
The DNA here is from genome assembly GCA_020720805.1 of Leptospira biflexa. Lineage (GTDB taxonomy): Bacteria > Spirochaetota > DYNZ01 > DYNZ01 > DYNZ01 > DYNZ01. Next base: position 2,112 of record DYNZ01000162.1, read on the forward strand.
TCCCTTCTCTCCGAGGTTGCGAAATGCGTACACCCCACCGCTGACTGTGATTTGCAGGGCGTTAATGTCCGCGTTATGGAGGGTAAAGGAGAACCGTTCAATATTTTTGCGAATTCGATTGGCCAGGAGGTGGGCATTGACCTCATTGGTCTCGGGCAGGACAAGCAGGTACTCCTCTCCGCCATATCTGCCAATGATATCAATGTCGCGGCAGGATTGGCTCAGGATTGCAGCTACGCCGGCTATGATCTGGTCGCCTGTCTGGTGGCCGTAACTATCATTGACTCCCTTAAAGTGATCTATGTCCAGCATGACTACAGAAAGATCTTTTTTATATCGCTTTGCTTTTTTCAGCTCTTCTTCGAGGCGTTGGCAGATGTGGCGGTGGTTGTAAAGTTCGGTTAAACCATCCTGAGTCACCAGGCGGTTCAGGGTCTCATTAGCCTGACGAAGCTCTTCAAGTAACTGGTAGGCGCGAACATGGGCGGAGATGCGCGCGATAAAAATATTTTGATCAAAAGGCTTGATGACATAGTCGCTGGCTCCAGACAGAAGAACGCTGGATATGGTTTTGTAGTGGTCGATGCTTGAGATGGCAATGATGATAGAGTTGGGGTTTTTCTGACGCAGATGGTGAATCACGAGTTCACCGGAAATATCTTCGAGGATGAGGTCTATGATATAGATATCAAACGACTCAGATATCCCCAAAAGATCATGGCCGCGGGAAAAAAAGCTGATTTGCTTAATTTTATAGATCTCCAGAATCTGCTGGATGATCTGTCGCTCTGAAGCAGAGTCATCCAATACGGCTAATTTCATTTTTCCGAGCTCTTTGATAACCTGATCCTGGGTGGTGAGCTTTTGTATATAATGCAGCAGCTGCTCAAAATTGATATTTTTCGGGATAAAATCAATGACGCCAAGATCAAACATTTTTTTTCGAATCTCCAGGGAGTCGTGAGCAGAAACGATGATGACCGGGGTTCGGCCAAAATCAGAGGCGTTCATTTTTTCCATAAAGATGGCGGCATTCCCATCCTCAAGCTCCATGGAGGATATGATGAGGTCAACATGGTTGTTTTGCAGGTGTTGAAATGCCCTGCTGATGCTTGACACGCTGTGGTAGGAATAACCGCGCGCGTGAAAAATGTCGGTAAACATGGTGTTTAATGCCGAGCTGAGACCGAGGTTGAGGATCGAGTAGTTCATGCGCGTACGATTGCTGACAGCAGAGAGCTTTTTTTTAATATATAGGGAAAGGGTGATATATATGTCAAATCTGAATTGTTGCCTGGCCAATTTTTACGTTTAGCCCAGGAGGCGAGAAGGTGGTCTTGAGGAAACGGAATGGGGAGATTGGGTCGATGGATAAATATTTGCCGTTTTCGACAAAATCGGCTTGCGAATGCTGTTTTTCAAGCGCATATCGTAATTTTGTGGATCCAGATGAAGAAGAACCGGATGTATACTAAAGGCATTTTGGTTTTCGGATATCGCAAGGCAATGCCAGCGAT
>DYNZ01000163.1 GCA_020720805.1 Leptospira biflexa
TGCACCGGTTCCCGATGCCGGCACAACCTGAACAGGAATGCCAGCGGCCACAGTTGTAGTAACGGTTGCTGTTTTCACATAATTGTCTATTGCCGTGGCCATTTCTGCTGCAACGGTTGCAGCTGTATTTCCTTCCTTTTCAAAAACAGCTTTAAGCTCTGCCTCAAGAGCAACTTTGTTGAGCGCCATATTATCCTGCCTCCGGAATTGGTGGTGATGGTGGACCGGGAGTTGCCGTCGGATGCTTGTGAGTTACTAAATCATATTTCATTCCAGCAATAGTAGCTGTTACTCCGGTTGCGGAAAGGCTGACTGTAGTTGTCCCAATACTCAGGGTAATCCCCTCTGATCCCAGCAAAATTTCCGTTGTTCCATATTTAAATAAGAACGCATCAGTACCAAACGCCAAATATGCATTACCAGACTCATGCCCAATGATCATTCCAGGTTCTGCGAACTCAGCGGGGGCAGAAAAAGTTGACGGAGCAAGACCCTGTACCACTGACAGTGAATTTCCAGGGTTTGTCATGGTATCAGTGCTTTCGCTTTTGTTTTTGAGTTGATTCTCAATCGGAAAGGTCGCATACGATAACCAGACCAAATCCCCTTTTTTATATTCGGGGCGGATATAATATCCACCGGCATAGAGGAATTGAACAGGAACTGAAGGAACAACAGAGAAGGGCACTTTTTCAGTTTCTTTTTCTATATAGAGCAACGGCAAAACATCTGCACGCATTTTTTCGCCGTCGAACTTTTCGATTCTGCCTATTACAGAAAATATGGACTCGGTCTGAATTTGTTTTTTTAAGCCGGCTAAAAGTTGTGTAAGCTCTGCGGATAAATTCATATTACAACCGCCTCAAATTCCGTGATAGATTCGCTGTGCGAAGAAACAGAATGCTTTCCCTGATCTACGATATAATTACCTTGTACGTCTGCGGAATCCAACTGAACATACGCCCCCGCGAAAATACGATTCTGGTATATTGATTTCACTTTGACGCGATCCTTGGCTATTTTTTGCGCGTTCAGAAGTCCAGAAGAATAATCGAGTTTTACGGCGGTTCCAACACCTGCTGTTTTTTTCCGAAAAGTCAATTGCCCTTGAGAGAAATAATAGGGAGTTTTGGTTACCTGCTGCAATTGCGCCAAAATCTTTCCCAGCGTTGTTGAGACAGAAAAGTTAAAGAATAAATAATCGCGCTCAAGATCAACGATCACCGCAGAAATACCGGAACGTTTAGCAATATCGCGAATAACCTCTGATGCCAGCACAGACGATGAATATGAAACAGCAACTGGGAGCAATAGGAATTTAGCTGTGGCATCTGTAGCAGTAAGCCTCAGTGCTTCGTCAATTCCAGTTTCAATTTCCGTTGCAATAATTTCACCGACAAAAGCAGTGCCACGATCGCCATTCCAGCCGGCATTAAATATTACAGGTGCGCGGTCTTTTCCATTTTGCTCACAGGCGGCCTTGGTTTCAGACGACGCATTCATTATTGTCAACTGGAGAGATTGACCTTTTCCCTTTCTCGCAAAATCAATCTCTGCTGAAATCGTCATTGGTGGAGCAGTCAGCTTCCGCGAACGGATAATTGTTTCAATTCCCAGATTAAACAACATATAACCTCACTGCATCAAAATTCTCAGGTGTTACAGAATTTTCTGTCATGACTCCCGATTCGAGGTCTTCAGGTTTTAACGGAATAATTTTTGCTGTGAATCCAGGAATTTTGGCATGAATAATGTTAACCCCGTATACAATTTTCGTCGTATACAAAAAATCTCCAGTATCTGTCTTCAGATACAGGGAATAAAAATTCCCATACTCATTGTAGAGTATAGCAATTCGGTAATTTGTACCATAGATTTCAAACGTTTTTTCTACTGGGATTTCTGATTCATTGAATGTTAAGTATTTCACATCATCCTCCCATTGCCTGATTGCCTTTCTGTAAAATGTCCTTTGAGGATTTTGAAAGCGATATACTCACAGTCGTTGAATTCGCAATTTTAACTTTTTTCAGGGACAGATCAATATTCCACCAGTCGGCTGAATTATCTCTCGATTCCGAAATCTCTAACAGTAGTAAGTTAGATACGAGAATGCTTCGTCCGGGATCTGCCAGCAGAAGCAATCCTGGAACCGGGCCGGAATACTTCAGCAACTTTCGTTTGTTCTTAAATTCGTGCAGTTTTTCAATCCGCTTTTCTACAGTTTTGAAGCTCGGACCACCAGAGGCATAATTGAGCAATGCTCCAAAAGGAGAAAAGCCAACACCCATTTTGAGCGACAAGCTGAACGCTGACGGGTTGTCTACGACATGGCTCGCAATAGTAGAACCATCCTCAACGGCATGCTCTAAGGCATCCGAGGAATGTGTCCCGGTTTCACTTGTCAATACTCCAAGGTATACATCGTCTTTTCCGTCAGAGAGAAACGGCTTAGAACCTGAAATAATTTTTATAGCGTTCTGGAGGATCATGCGTAATCCTCCGTTAAACCGAGATTTGCGCGAATGACAGGTATTACGCGAACAATCTCATCCGCAATTTTTCTACCCAGGGAATTTCCATCGCTGTTAGCATTGCCTCGTGCATCAACAGATATAGAAATATTCACAGAGCCTTTTCCAGAGCCAATTTTGTGGTTTGGTATGATTGTGCCGGCACTCGAAAACGTGCGAATTTCTGGACCACGCTCACCAACCAGATACGGTTTATTAGGTTCAATCGGACCACCTGCTGCACGTGCCTGAACAGGTTGCAGGTCAAGTCCAACGGCAGCCGCAAGCGGAACGATTTTCTGGTTATAGAAGTCGAAAATCTTGTTCATTACAGCATAGAATTTTTCTGTCACGGCATCCCATATTCCGGTGAAGATGCTTTTAATATAGTTTCCGACATCAGAGAAAAATCCCTTAATTTCATCAAAATAGAAAAACAACATACTTGCGGGGAACAGATACATGATGATGTATTTGCCATATTTTTTGGCCAGCTCGATGAATTTATCGATAAAACCTTTAATCCAGTTTTTTGCAGAATTAAACATGGATTTCACTCGGTTCCACATTCCAGCGAAAATTTCTTTAATTTTTCCAAGATTTAAAAATTTATCCAGCCAGGCTCCAATCACGCTATCGCCACCGGTAAACATTTTATACAGGTCTTTGAAAATAAGGATAAGTCCAGTAACGACGGCGCCAATCAGAATTGCCGCTGCCACAAACGGTAAGAGCGGAGCTGCTGCTGCCCAGGCCGAGGCAGCCATTCCAAGGAACGCTATAGCAAGCAATGGGATAACGGTTGCACCCAGAAATATTAAAGCTGTTTTCAACCGATCCATCCCGTGCTCAGAGTTCGTAAAATAGTTTAGCACTGGCATCAAAGCCTTATACAGAAAACCTCCGACCTGATTCTTAATCGTATCGAAACTATCACCAAGGTTAGAAATTTTCCCTTCGTAGGTGTCCATCATCTCTGCCATCATGCCGTTAACGCCATCCATCTCCCCAAACTGCTTTATGGCTTCTTTAATTGATTCAGGTGTATTTTCTACAGTCTTTTGGACTCCCTTAAACGATAGCATTACCTTATTCCCTTGTT
>DYNZ01000053.1 GCA_020720805.1 Leptospira biflexa
CTTAAAATAGGTCTGAGGGTTCTGCAAACTCTAACGGAATAAGGGACAATTTCGCCTGAAGAGGTCTTTCGCGGCATGGTGAGCCGCCTTGTCGCATCAGGCTGCCTACAGTTTGTACTTGGGTTGAATATAATTTATATAGATGTAAACCTCAGCATATTTTTGCAAAGCGTTGATTTTTTGACCTTTGCCCTGGTGCACCTTCTGAAAGTTCTCTTTTTCGATCAGTTTTTTTATCATCTTCTCCAATGTGTCGCGGTCAAGGGGGATTTTTTTTAGCATGGTTCTCTGCACATAGGCATCGATCGCGTCATCCACATTCTTTTTGGTGTAAGTACCGCTCTGATCATTTAGGTTGGGGTTCCAGATTTTTAAAAACGAGAAGAGCATATCGTCAGCACTGCTCTCCCCCAGAAGCTGGTCGCGAAAGCTCTCTGCCTTTTTGCGTTCTTGATCCTGCTTTTCTCGCGAGGCTTTTTGCTGCGCTTGCTTTTTTTCCTCCCGGGCCTTTTGATCTTTGGCGCTCTCTTTGCTTTTTTCGTCCGTGGATCTTGATCGTTCCGTTTCCGGTGATTTGGTTTTGATCTCTTTGCGGCTGACAGTACCGGGCAGCTCCTGTAGCTCCTCTTTGTGCTGCAAACGTTTGGCCGCAGCCTCCCTTTCCAGCGTCTTTTTGGAGACGGTTACTGGGCCATTTTTTTTGCCGCGCATCCAAGCCATAAAGCGGCGGTAAGGCCCCCACCAGTACAGAATGCCTAGCTGGTGCAGCGCCTCGTTAAAAACATATTTACGAGAAAGCCCGGTAATCTGCACCAGCGACTTTAATTGACCAGGTTGGTTGTCCAGAAACCAGTTTTTGGCAATATTTTTTTGCCGTCCTTCGATGTTGCGACTGATGCGATAAAGGACTTCACCCTGCTCGAGTGTATTTTTAAATAGGGGATAGTTCTCTTCAATAAATTCTGTTAGAAAAGCAAGAAATTCATCGCTTTCGAATAATGGCCTGTTTTTGCGGTTGTAATTCATGACATCCTGCGACCAGGGCAGGCGGTACTGGTTCAGGAAATTTCCAGGTATCATTTCAACCTGCGAACGGATAAAATTGACAACCTTATCTTTATGGATAAAATAGGTTCGGTTATTGTACTCAAAGTAAAGAAGATCAGGGGACTTGGCATCCGGAATCCTCTCGGTAACCAGTTTTTGCAGGAATTCTTTGAAGAGCTCGCCGCTATATTTTTGGCCAATGGTGGTCTCTTTCTGCGCATCTTCAAAATCTATGATCTGATGCTCCGTGAAGGGGCGCGAGTCATTCGCTGCCTGGCTGATGACATGCTTGATGTCCTCATCCATGGATTTTTGTAGCTCTTCTCGCTTGCGCTCCTCTTCGGCTTTTTTGCGGGATTTTTCGATCTCTTTGTTAAGAAATTGAAAAAGCAGAGCCGCAGACTGGCTGATATCCTTTAAGTCAGGTTTGGCCTTGGTGCCATTGTAGAGTACCTGGGCAGTGTTCTTCCATATAATTGCATCCTGATGGGAAAAATCCTGAAATGCAAAGGTGTCCAAGGCCTGTTCAAAAGTTTCCCTCTTCAAGGCGGCTTGACTTTTCATCTCCAGGTTCTGGTTGATGAAGTTAAAAATTTTTTCGCGGAGCGTAGCTCTGCGGCTCTCGTTTTGGAGGTAATTTTTTATTTTTTCCTGAGCCAGGTGAAAGATCTGCGGTAGATAGATCATCGGAATGAGAATTTCACTGGTAGGGGTAAAGGTGATCTGTACCAGCGAGGATTCGGGGATGGTGAGTTTTGAAATTTTCTCTTTGGTTAACTCCCGGAAATCAATTTCTGTAACCTGAGAGCGAACTTCGTCCTTAATAGGAAATTTTCCTTGGTGGGGAAAGGGCAGTCCATAATTTTCAGTATTCAAGATATTTTCATAATACTTGAGAATGTCGGTGATTAGGCTGACCTCCTCATGCAGGGAACTCCCCTGGTTGTGCAGACCCCCTTTAACCAGTACTATCTCTTTGATAAAGTTATTTTCGCGCTGGTATAAACAGTGTCCGGAGCTCTCCATTTTATTAAGAAATGATTGGATTTTACCGTGCCAGGCACCCTCGGATGTGCCGGGGGATTTTGCCTGGATCGCTTTGAGCAGGGAGCGGTAGGAAAGCATGATGCTTTTGTTCTGCTTGGCAATCGCAATCAGCGCCCTTAGCATAGAGATATCGGTTTCATGAGAGATGCCCAGGTGGTTGAAGGCAAACTCTGTGATATCGCGCAGCGAGTCGTGAATAACCCAGATGGGTAAATTTTTAGGATCGCTTGGATTGCGTGTTGCTAGGTAGGTTTCGTAGGTTAACCTGGTTTTTCCTTTGCTTTTGTTTTCTGATTCCATGAAATTGTTCGATGACCACCTAAAGATATACTCGAAACACTTTGGTTCTCGGGTTTTATACTGGCTAAAGGGTGCGTCGGCATCGCTGGCATTGCCTTGCGATATCCGAAAACCAAAATGCCTTTAGTATAGCGTCAATTCTGAAATCAGTTCCGATCTTCCGTCAAGCAAAAGAGTTTTTTTGGGTTTAGTTCCTTCCTAGGCGTTTGCGCTCCAGCTCTGTGAGATAGCGTTTGCGTAACCGAATGTTTTGGGGTGTGATCTCCACATACTCGTCGTCGTCAATATATTCGATAGCCTTTTCCAGGGTCATCTCTATGGGCGGAATCAGACGGATGGCCTCATCTGAGCCTGAGGCGCGTATGTTGGTCAGTTTTTTCTCGCGCAGCGGATTGACTGAGATATCCATTCCTTTATTGTGTTCTCCGATAATCATTCCCTCATAAACCTTGGTACCGGGCAAGATAAAAAGAGGGCCGCGCTCCTGTAGATTCCACAAAGAGTAGGCTGTGGTTACACCTGTCTCGCCAGAGATAATGGATCCTACACTTCTTTTTTCGATTTTACCCATATATGGCTCATAGCGATCAAAGGAGTGGTACATGGTTCCCTCTCCCCGTGTCAAAATAATGAAGGTAGAACGGAAGCCAAGTAGTCCTCGGGTTGGCGCGCTAAACTCCATCGTTGTGTTACCGCCCTCTGTGGTCATGGCTTTGAGCTCCCCTTTGCGGGAGGACAAAGCCTCAATCACCTTGCCCGCTATTCCTTCCGGGGTGTTGATATATACGTTTTCTACCGGTTCGCAGCGCACGCCGTCGATCTCCCGCATGACCACCTCTGGTCTGGAGACCTGCAGCTCAAAGCCTTCGCGCCGCATATTTTCGAGCAGAACAGCCAGGTGCATTTCGCCCCTGCCATAGATCTTAAAGTTGTCAACGTTCTCCTGCATCTCAATTTTCAGACCCACGTTGGTTTCCAGTTCTCGCAGAAGCCGCGTGCGGAGATGACGGCTGGTAACATACTGGCCTTCCAGGCCGCTGAACGGTGAGTCATTCACCATAAAATTCATAGCCAGGGCTGGCGGATCAACGTCGATGGCTGGCAAAGGTTGGGCGTTTTCATCGGTTGAGATGGTTTCGCCAACAAAGATATCCTCTATCCCGGATACCGCGACAATGTCGCCGCAGAGCAATCTGTCTGTTTCCACCCGTTCCATGCCTTTGAATGAGAAGATTTTCTGGATTTTTGCCAGTCTGTGATTGCCTTTGGCATCGCTGACATGAACCTGTCCTATCCCTTTGAGCTCGCCGTCAAAGACCCGGCCAATGCCGATACGGCCAAGGTAGTTGCTGTAGGTCAGGGCTCCGACACGCATGCGGAAGGGCTCGTGGCTGCGATCCTCCGCGGCTGGCGCGTGCTCCAGGATAAAATCCATCAGTGGGAAGATATTTTCTCTGGGGTCGTCCAGCTTGCGGATGGCGACACCCTCTTTGGCAATGGTATAGATGTAAGGGAAGTCAAGCTGCTCTTCGCTTGCGCCCAGGCTGGCCATAAGATCAAAGGTTAAATCAAGCACCTTCTGCGGTCTGGCCATAGGTTTATCGATTTTATTAATGACCACCATGACAGGCAGGTTGAGCGCCAGCGCCTTGGATAAAACAAATTTTGTCTGCGGCATGGGGCCTTCAAAGGCATCCACCAGCAGCAGGGCAGCGTCCACCATACGGATAATCCGTTCCACCTCAGAGCCGAAATCGGCGTGGCCGGGCGTGTCCACGATGTTAATTTTATGATCATTATAAAAGAGTGCTGCGTTTTTCGCGTAGATGGTGATGCCGCGCTCCTTTTCCTGGTCGTCGCTGTCCATCACCCGCTCTTCGACGTGCTGGTGCGCCTGAAAGACGCCCCCTACCTTTAGCATGGCATCAACAAGGGTGGTTTTTCCATGGTCAACATGTGCGATAATTGCGATATTTCGGATATCCATTGTTTACTTTCTTTCAATATTTCTTATGTTATGATGAGAGCTCTTTTCTAAACCCTAAAGAGATCGGTATTTCCAAGGGTCATTGCGCCAATAAGAGCTAAGAGTACTTTCTACGCAGTAGAAAACCAGTAGTACGACCAAAGAAGAGATTCAGCGATCGTGCGGTTGACGCGGCCAGTCCATTTATAGGGTGTCCTTTGTCAATGATTTGATAGATAGCAATTTACGATTCGTGCAGGGCTTTTTCAGTATGCTTCTTCGAAATCAAGCTAATGGGGATCAGTTTCTCATCCAGTTTCAACTGTTTCACAGGCCTGACCGGTATCAGGTTCAATATCTGTTTAAAAAACGGGATCAGGAGGTGATTCTGGAGCGGGAGATGGCCGTTCCCCAGTCAGAGATTGAGGCTCTGGCGGATTGGTTTGCTCTCTTGGCTGAGGAGCGACCTCCAGATCTGCTGCTACCCCGTATGGAGCTGCAGTTTCTCCGTGCCGGGGCAGCTTCGGAGCGCTGCCACTACCAGATACGCTGGCGCCAACCCAGACAAAAAGGGGAGTCACCCCACGTGATCCTGGATTGCCAGGTAGGAAGAAGCGGCGCGGATAACGGTACTACCCTGCTGGAGGAGATGCACACCTGCCGCCTGCGAAAGGATCAACTCTTTCGATAGTACCCTGATGAGCCATGTATCTCTTCTGCTTGCGGAACACGGTACCGTTAAAGGTGGTCAGAAGCTTCTTTGTGGAGTCCACCTCCACAAACACATCCATTCGATAGAGCGCTGTGCGTTGCCCTGCGTGGATTCGCTCTGCTGAGGCGAAGAGCCTATCCCCGACATGTGGGACAAAGCTGCCCTGTCAAATCCGGCACTCCTCACCTCCTGTGAGTCGGCCGCGGACGCCGCATCCGCCAGTGAGAAGATTAGGCCCTTCAGAAAAATCACACCCAGGAAGTTCAGGTGATTTTTCTGAAGGGTGATCTCACATAGGGAACTGCCATCATTGACAGCAAGTAGGCGGATGCCAAGGAATTGAGCGTAGGGGTGTGCAAGGGCTGGTTCATCGTCTCTCCTGAATCATAATATCATACGGGCATAAAGAGAAAAAGCTATTGATTTTCTTCCGCTTGATTCTTAGATTGTGCTCTTCATCTTAAATTGTAAGAAAATGGCTTTTTCACAGGAAAACCATTTTATACTACACCAGAAAGAGCAAAGCGCACTTTCTGGCGTAGTTATCCTTGCAGCCGAATTTTACGATTGCGCGAAATTCGTGCAGACATGGTTTCCCGGGGCGATATCGCTCTTCGCACTCCTCACATCCTGTGAGTCGGCCGGATTTTTGACATCCTTGTCAAATCCGGCACTCCTCACATCCTGTGAGTCGAAAACCAATTTCTTTTCGGTATAAAGCAATATGGAATTTACGAGCAATCTGTTTTTTCTGTTCGCGCTGATTTTTTTTGCGCTCTTTTTTGTGCTGCATAGATTGCGCGCCAGCAACACCCTGATCAATCTATTTATTTCTGCGGTTTCGTTTCTGTTTTATACCTTTTGGTATCCGCCAGCGGCCCTGATCGTGGTTTTTCTTATTCTTTTAACCCGCTACGGTGCGCCGGTTTTGGTGGCAAAGCCCAGGCTGTACCAGAGAGTTTATCTTGGGATCCTGATACTGCTGGCATTGACGCCCCTTCTCTTTTTTAAGTACTATAACTTTCTCACGGTGGATGTGTTTGGCATCAACCAGGAGTTATTAAAGATCATACTGCCCGTGGGAATTTCCTTCTACACCTTTACCGTGATTGGCTATCTGTTTGATGTTGCGCGGGGGGATATCCAGCCGATGCGCTCGGTGTCTGATGTAAACTTGTTTATTACCTTCTGGCCCCATCTGGCATCTGGCCCGATTCTACGAAGTAAAAATATATTTGAAAACATCCGCATCAAAGAGAAGCTCAGTCGGCTTGATTGGAATCTGATCGCGGTTATGATTATGGCCGGCGTCGTAAAAAAGTTTTTGATTGCTGACAATATTGGCTCCTATGTCAACTGGAATATGCGCTTCGGTGTGGACGGAATGACCCCCTTTGATTCCTGGATGACCCTCGCCGGATTCGCCGCACAGATTTACGCGGACTTCAGCGGTTATAGCGATATGGCTATCGGTTTTGCCCTGATGCTGGGATTCAGGCTGCCGGCAAATTTTCATTATCCCTACCGCTCGACCACCCTGACGGAATTCTGGCGGCGCTGGCATATCAGTCTCTCCTACTGGTTTCGGGATTATGTCTATATCCCCCTTGGCGGCAGCCGCAGCGGCGAAATCCGCTCTTACTTAAATCTGCTGATGGTCTTTTTTCTCTCCGGCATCTGGCATGGACCGGCATTCAATTTTATAATCTGGGGGTTGATTCACGGGGTGGTGCTGGTGTTTGAAAAAATATTTCATAACATCTATTCCAGGGTATGGGCATGGCTGCGCTGGCTGATTACCATGATGTTTGTGCTGGCGTCCTGGAGTTACTTTATGACCAGCACAAAGAATGCCTCTTTGCTGATCGCCAAATTGGTGCAGTTTGAAAAATATATGAGTTGGAAAAATGTTGCTCCTTACAATTCGCTGCCTATCCTTGCTCTATTGCTGCTGCTGGTAGTCGATCATCTGGTGCAGTTTTATCGTGTGGATCAAAGGGGTTTTCCACAGCCTAATCTCCGTATCTATTCGCTGGTTATACTGGCCACTCTTTTTCTGCTCTCTCTTTTCTTTAAGGGCGCGGAACTGCCATTTATCTATTTTCAGTTTTAGAAGTGCGTGACACGAGTGAGCGATATGAATCAAAAAATGAATTTGGGTGTTGACTCGCAAAAACAGGCTTCCATGAAAACACTGCTTTTTTTGTTGATAGCCGCCTTTCTCTCTGTAGCTTTGGTGCTAGTATGGGGAGCATTTACCCGTCCTGTTGCCCCCGCGAAAGCACCCTCAGAAAGCAAACAAAGCAGAAACAACAATCCACTTCAGAAGGAGTTTGTCGCAATCGGAAAAAAGCATGGAATTGATTTTTCCTTTTCTGCAGATACGAAATATTTTTTTGACTGGCAGTCTTTTCCGTCGGCTCTTTTTTGCCGGCAGCCTGGATCTTTAGATGTGCTGTTGATCGGTGATAGTACGCTTGCCTGGGGAATGGTACCTCAGGTGATTGAACAGATCACTGGACTAAAAGTGGGCATGATGGCTCTGCGCAGCCTTTATCTTAATGTTCGCACAGTACGCACTATGAAGCTACTGCAAAAAATCTATCTGAAAAGCGGCGGAATCACCATCCTTGGTTTTGACCATTTTACCCAGACCAAGCCAGCGCAGATGCTCCATTATCCGGACGATGATTTTGGCAAGCTTGACAGAGCAAGCGGCGATGCTCTTGTGACGTTTATAAACAGTCGCTTTCGGTTGTGTCACGGTAAAGACCCTGTGTGGCCTGTGCAAATTCTTGCCGAATTTAGCGGAGACAAAAAGAGTCAGGAGAGTAAAATTCTTTCTTATTTTACCAATGATTCTCTGGCTCGGTATCAGAAAAATATAAACCAGATGAGGGCATATATCGGAAGTCAATGGCATATCGCTCTCCCCGAAGAGACCTGGGTGCATCGCAGCTTTGCCGCCTGGCTGCATCCGGAGTGGTTTATTCAGAAGCAGCTCGAAGAGAAAAAAGGGCCATCTGTAGCAGAGAGCGATATTTATAAGCTGGCAGCTGACGGCGAGCCTGGCGATATCCAGCGTTGGGCTCTGGTAAAGTGGGATTACCGCAGTACAACCCTCTTTCAGCGCTTCGAGCCTGCCCACTCCATCTATTCGGACTCGCCGGGCTATGCTCTTTTTACTCCGGAAAAGCACCATCCGCCCAACGCGGCCGCGGCACGCTCCCTCACAGGCAGGGTCGCCTATCTGATCACCTATTATGACAGCGATGCCAAATACCAGTTGGCGCGAACCTATTACCACCATTTTTATAAGGATCGGTTTGCCTTAATCGATCTTGGCAAGATGCATCCTGTAGCGGACAGCTATCCCCTGGATAAGGTCAACCACACCATCAATGTTACGGGTATTTACAAAAGCATTCAGATCGGGCAGTGGTTAAAGGCCCACCTTGGTGAACCAAAGAGGTGAGCGCAGCTTTGACCAAAAGAACAGATCAGGGCAGGCGCAGGTCTTGCCGCATAGCGGGCGGTTTTGACAGTCGTGGCAGTTTGTTAAATGTATAGTCAAATATTGATTTTAATATTTTAGATTTGTTAAAATGGTGTTGTGAAAATTGCTGGCAAGGGGGCTGACTTGGACGCATTGAGATTACAGGTGTTGCAGGAGCTGTACCACAGCCGTCATCGTGCAGACTTTGTATCCATGGCGGAATTGGGAAATCGGCTTCGCCTGGATGTGGAACTTATTCGGCCTGCCCTGGAGGATTTAAGCGAGGCGGGTCTGGTTGTAGATAATGACAACAGGTATCATATCAGCAGCCATGGAGAAGCCTTTGGCGCCAGCCGCTGGTTGTAACCCCGGGAAAACGAGAGGGGAACTCTCCTGAAAAGGTTTTTTTCTTGCAAAAAGCAGGGGTGCTTATCGTATATCAGATAAATGAGAGCCATCATCCATTTTTTCTCACTGAGACTCATGATCTTCAACGCAAGAGATGCAACAGAGCGATATAGATTCATTATGCGCTCCTTGCCCTAACAGGTTTGAATGCCCTTGCCTGCATTGATCGTGTTGCATCAGAAAGGTTTGCCATCTTGCGAAAAAAGTGCTGAATTTTGAAGCTTTTTTTCTTGGGTGGTATGGAAACAGGGGAGTACCATTGCGATGCCAGATCTTCACATAAAGACGATTCTTTTGGTCGAGGATGATAAAAGCACTTCCCTGCTGGAGTCGCGTCTGCTACAGAAAAATGGCTATCAGGTGATCCCTGTTTTCTCCGGCGAAGAGGCTTTGCGGGAAGCGCCGCGTCAAAAAATAGATCTGGTCCTGATGGACATCGACCTCGGCTCTGGTATGGATGGTACCCAGGCTGCTTCACAAATCCTTGTTCATCATGATATACCTCTTATTTTTCTCTTGTCGCACACGGAGCCGGAGATTGTCGCCAAGACGGAGGGGATCACCTCCTATGGCTATATCGTTAAGAATAGTGGCGAGACTGTTCTTATCGCCTCCATCAAGATGGCTTTTCGCCTATTCGATGAAAAGCAGAAGGTTCGCCAACAGCAGCAGGATCTGATCGCCACCAACGAGCGCCTTAGGCTTTCGGAAACCAAAATTGCGGAGGCCCTACAGCAGGCACAATTACGGCAGAAAGAGATTTCTGCTTTGTTCGAAGCCTCGCAGTCGATACCAATGTGCCAATCTTTTGAAGAAGAGGCATTGGTCATTTTTACTATGGCAAAGAATCTGATCGGCGCCACGTCAGGCTTTGTCTCAACAGTGGAGAGCAGCGGTGAGACGGGAAAATTGCTTTTTATCGAAACAAGCGGTAATCTGATCAAAAATCCACAAGGCCTGGCTATGCCTTTGCGCGGCTTTCGGGAGGTGGCGTTCCGGATGCAGAAGGCGGTTTTTGAAAACCATTTTTCGCAAAGCCAATGGGCGCAATTGTTGCCGGCAGAGCACGTCAGCTTAGAAAATGTTTTGATTGCCCCCATGGTGATCCAGGGAAAGACCATTGGCCTGATCGCTCTGGCAAATAAAAAGGGGGGGTTTACGGAGAACGATGCCAATCTGGCAAAATCTTTCAGTGATCTGGCCGCCATAGCCCTCACCTATATCACCTATCAGGAGGATCTGAAGCGCCAGGAAGAGCAGACAAGACTGCTGTTTCAGAATATGTTTATCGGTTTTGCTCTGCATGAGGTTGTTCTGAATGAGAGTGGCAAACCTGTGGATTATATTATCCGCGACATAAATCCTGCGTATGAAAAGCTGACAGGATTGCAGAAGGAGCTTGTGCTCAATCGTCGGATTAAAAGCGTACTGCCTCATATTGAAGATGAGTGGATTGAGACCGCTGGTCGCGTGGCGTTAACCGGCAAGCCGATTCGCCGAGAACAGTACACTGCCTCATTAAAGAAATATTTTTCCATAACGGTCTTTTGTCCCAAGATAAATTTTTTCGCTACTTTGTTTGACGATATCACCGCGCAAAAACAGGCTCAGCAGGAGCTGCTTCGCAGCGAAGAGCGTTTTCGCTACACCTTTGACAAAGCGGCCGTAGGCATAGCCCATGTGACCCAGGATGGTAGGTTTTTAAGAATCAATGAGCGTTTTTGTCAGATCGTGGGTTATAGCGAAGCGCAGATGCTTACCAAAACCTTTCAGGAGATTACCCATCCCGAAGACCTGATTCAGGATAAAAGGTATGTGCAGGATTTGCTGGCGGGCAAGCTGCAGACCTACAATATGGAAAAAAGATATTTTCGAAAAAATGGCTCGATCGTGTGGGTGCTTTTGACTGTCTCATTGATGCGGGATGAGGAGGGTCAGGAAGATTATTTTATCTCCGTGGTCGAGGATATTACCGAGTTCAAGAAAGCGGAGGAGGAAATTCGCTACCAAGCGCGCCTCCTCAACGCGACAGGTCAGGCTGTACTGGTATTTGATATAGATGGTTATATCCAGTATATGAATGAGGCAGCAGAAGATCTTTATGGAAAAAAACGGTTCGAGCTGCTGGGTAGCCATATCGATATTCTCCCTATAATCAGCGCAAGCGGTGATTCCTATTACAGCTATCTGCAGAATCGCAGCCGAGAGGATTTTACCAGCGCAGAGTTTGTTGTCAGCAAGGGGGCGCAGGGGGATGTTTATCTTAGAGTCAGTTTTTCTTCTATCTATGACGCGGACGGAACTGTCTCCTCACTCATCACCATCGCCTCTGATATTTCGGAGCTGAAGCGGGAGCGGGATATTTTGGCTGCCCAAATGCGCCTGGTCGATTATGCGCCGTCCCATTCGATCCATGAATTGCTACAGAGATTTCTGGATGAGGCAGAGGCGCTCACAGGCAGTTCCATCGGTTTTTACCATTTTATGGAAGATGACCAGGAAACCCTTTCCCTGCAGACATGGTCGACCAATACTTTGAACTCGATGTGTACAGCAGAGGGGGCAGGAAGTCACTATCCTGTTTCCAAGGCGGGGGTGTGGGTGGATTGTGTTCGGGAGCGCAGATCGGTGATCCATAACGATTACGCGGCATTGACTCATAAGCGCGGATTACCGGATGGGCATGCGCCTGTCGTTCGCGAGCTGGTCGTGCCAGTATTGCGTGACAATAAGATCATGGCCATCCTGGGGGTCGGCAATAAAAAGAGCAATTATGTAGAGCATGATGTGCACGCTGTCCATCTGCTGGCCAACCTTGCCTGGGAGATTGTAGACCGCAAAAAGACCTTAGATCAATTTAAGTTAAGGGAAGAGCAGCTGCACAGCCTCATCAACGCCACGCCAGACATCATCTGTTTCAAAGATGGAGAGGGAAAATGGCTGGAGGCCAATGAGGCAGACCTGCGCCTGTTTCACCTCCAGGGTGTGGACTATTTCGGAAAAACAGATGCACAGTTAGCAGAGTACACGCATCAGGTTTTTGCAGACTCCTTTCGCGCTTGTGAGGCCACTGACGCGGAGGCATGGACTAAGGGGGAGCTCTCCAGGGGCGAGGAGGTGATCTGCGGACCTGAAAAAGAGAAGAAAGTTTACGATGTTCTTAAAATCCCTCTGTTTCATGCGGATCACAGCCGTAAGGGCCTGGTTGTATTCGGCCGGGACATAACAGAGCGGAAAGAGGCGGAGGAGCAAGTCCGGCTTTTGCTGGCGGAAAAGGAGCTGATCCTGAGGGAGGTTCATCATCGCATCAAAAACAATATGCACACCATTATGGGCATCCTCAATCTGCAGGCGGACGCGCTCCAGGATTACCAGGGAAAAAAAGAGCTGGAATCGGTTGTGAACCGGATCTCAGGTATGATGCTGCTCTATGATCGTCTCTATCGAACCGGAGAGTACCAGAATATCAGCCTGCGCGCATACCTATCGACTCTTGTGGATCAGATTGTCTCCACCTTTCCGATCCATTTAAAAGTAGAGATGGATATTCCGGATAAACCCATTGCTAATTCAGTTGCCTCCTCTGTGGGTATTATCGTGAACGAGTTGATCGCCAACTCCATGAAGTACGCTTTTACCGAGAGAGGTGACAACCTCCTGAGGGTGCGCGGCGTTCTGGAGGGTGCAGAGATTATCCTGACTATTGCAGATAATGGGCCTGGTTTTGATCTGAAGCGAAAAACAGGAGGATTTGGATTGGATCTGGTAGAGCTTATGGCTCGCCAAATCTCAGGTTCTCTCTCCATTCGAGTCGAGCAGGGAGTCACAGCTGTCCTCCGTTTTCAAAGCGGTATATCCTGATTGTCTAATAGATCCGAACAAACAAGCAGAGTCATATTGAGAAAGAGCCCTTGGAAACTATGTTGATCCGAATCTACCTATGGCTAGGATTCATTCTCCTGTTTACACAGATCGCGATACAGGGCGTCAATGCGCAGGGATTATCTGCTATATTGTTGCAGCCGGAGATGGACGGTCTGGTCATTGGCCGTCAGGTGCAGTACATGGTTGATGCCACAGGCAACCTGACCCTGACCGATATCCAGGAGCGCAGCCGGACTGGGGCGCTGCGGTGGCAGCAGATAAAGAATGATGATCCTGGATTTGGTTTTTCCCAAAAAGCCTACTGGTTTCGCCTCCTCCTGGAGAACCCCCAGGATATCTCCATAAATTGGCTGCTGGAGATCCAATATCCGCTGCTTGATCGAATCGACCTCTATTTCCCGGATTGCTCTCAGCAGCAGCCCCTGTACCGGCAGCGTACCAGCGGCGACCTCTTTCCCTTTTTCCAGCGCGATCTGCCTTATCGCAATTTTTTGTTTCGGGGCTTCACAGAAAAAAAATGCCGTCAATTTCTCTATATTCGTGTCCACACCAACAGCTCGTTGAATGTGCCTATGCGGTTGTGGAGCTATCCGGAGTTTGAGAAAAACAGCCATGTGGAACATATCCTACTGGGGGTGTATTACGGCATCATTCTGGTGATGATGATCTACAACCTTTTTCTTTTCTTTGTGATACCGAACAGTGGTTATCTATACTATGTCCTTTGGATTTTTGGGTATGGCGGATATCAGATTGGCTTGAATGGATACTCCTTCCAGTTTTTCTGGCCGAACTCGATATGGTGGGCTAACATTAATGTGCCATTTTTTATGGGGTTTGGGCTGGTTTTTCTGGTGCAGTTTGGCAGAAAATTTCTGAATACCCGCCATACCATGCCCTCTCTCGATCCCTGGCTGCGTATCCTGTGGAAGTCTGGTCTGGTTGTAATGGCCGGAGTCTTTTTTCTGCCCTACTATCTAGTTATCCAGTCCGCCACTCTGCTGGTATTGGTGGCTGTGATCACCCTGCTGGCTACGGGTATCATTGCGATCTCCCAGGGATACCGGCCAGCCAGGCTCTATATGGTTTCGTGGACCATGCTCTTTGCGGGCATCGTGGTCTTTGCCCTCAAGACCTTTGGTATTTTGCCGAACCACTTCTGGACCAACTGGTCTCAGCAGATAGGCTCTATCATGGAGGTAATACTTCTTTCACTGGCTTTAGCGGACAGGATCAATGTCATCAAGAAGGAGAGAGAGGAGGCGCAACAGCAAGCGATTGTCAATCTATCCAAATCCATGGAGCAGCAAAAGCTCTACCTTGCCATCCAGAAGGAGCTGGAGATCGCGCAGCGCATCCAAGATTCCAACCTACCCAAGGAACCACCTGCCAGTGCCTATTTTGAGATGGCCTGCCTGTACCGACCTATGGCCTCGGTTGGGGGAGATTTTTATGATTTTCACCAGAAAAGTGAGAAGGAGGTGGGCATTCTGGTTGCGGATGTCTCAGGCCACGGTGTTCCGGCGGCGCTTATTTCCTCTATGATCAAAATTGCCTTCCGTTCGCAGTTGGCTTATATGGGCGAGCCTGTGCGGCTGATGACTGAGCTTAGCCGCCTGTTGGATAACCGGAAGAATGATCACTTTATCACAGCCCAGTATTGCTACCTTTGTATGGAACATAAGCGCATCAAACTTGTGAACGCCGGCCATCTGCCGCTTCTGGTGTATCGACCCAGTCAGGATCACATTTTCGAGCTACGTCCACGCGGCCGGCTGATTGGTCTGTTGCCGCAGCAGGATTTTGAAGAGCTCGAATTTACTCTGGAGAGGGGAGACAGGGTCATTTTTTTAACAGACGGAATCTGGGAGGCGCGCAACAGTGAAGGGAGGCTACTGGAGAGTGATGGTTTTTACCGTATGGTTCGTTCCTATCGCCAGCTCGACGCCCGCTCCTTTAACCAGGCGGTATTTCATGAACTGCAGACAGCCTACCAGAAGAACGGTGAATTTGAGGACGATCTGACCCTGGTAACCCTCGATATTTTGCTTTGAGAAAGCTTGCCTTGGAAATCCAAAAAATAGTTGCGCAAAAAACGTCCATTGCCGCATCCATTCCAGCCCATTGACGTTTGTTAATAAGACATTAAATTTTTGATTTTTGGGAATGAGATATATATGTTGAAAAAGGTGTTTTTAGGGATAATGATCCTCTTTTTTTCATGGGTTTCGGCTTTTGCACAGGATACCGGCGCTGATTTTCAGCAGGAAGCATCCTATCTGTACCGGACTCTGGCATGTAAGGATATTCAAGCGGCACCGGCGTCGCAGCAGCCGTTATTTGCGAACTACTGCAAGCAATTTGCCAAATATGCAGCCTACTACCGTAAGGTTTATATTGAAACCGGTGTACCATTTTTGGCATCCCTGCGTCCTGCAAATCTCCCCAAGGTTGTGGTCTATCCCTTTGGCGGCAATGATTTGGCGGCTGCACTGGCCTCTTACCCGGATGCGGATGAGTTCAACACGATATCCCTCGAGAATGCCGGAGATCCCAGGCCATTTGCCAAGGCCAGCGCGCCAGCGGTACGCAAGGAGCTGGCATGGTTTACGCAACTGGTGCGCCGTATGCTGGTCTTTCATGACCACAGCAGTAAGGATACCCACGATATCGACCATGGCCTGATCCCTGGACAGGTGAGCCTCTCCCTGATTGCCGCAGCGCAGTACGGCTATGAACCGGTAAGCCTGAAGTTTTTCCGCGTTGAAAAGGATGGCAGTTTGCACTACTACAGCCATGACGAAATCAAACAACTGGAAAAGGTGCGCGCCAAAGGGCTCTCTAAAACCAGGAGAGCGATGAAATTTTCCGTCGCCTTCCACAGTATGGAAATTGTCTATAGCAAGGCGGAGACAGGCAAAAAGATCATTCACCGCCATTTCGGCGCCAATCTGGATAATCACCATTTCAAAAACTCTCCGCTGCAGGCGCACCTCCTGGCCAAGGGCAAGGTATCCGCCATGACCAAAGGGGCCAGTTACCTGATGTGGTTTAACTACTTTTCAGAGATACGCGACTACCTGCTGCAAAACATGTCCTTTATGTATTCAGATGCAACAGGAATCCTACCCAAATACGCCAAAGCGGCAGGATTTAGCTACACTACCTATGGTCGGTTTACCGGAGCATTTCTGGAGAATAATGGCGGTCAGAACGCCAAAGATCTGGCGCGTGAGTTCGCGCGTCAGCCATACCGCAAAATGCCATTTCGTTATGGTCACGCTGACATGAAAAACCAGTGGCATCTGATCATCATGATTCCGGGACGTTAATCCACGAGGCCTCGATACGGCCGGCATCTCGATACCCTTTGATAAGGTGCCGAATGGCACCTTATCAGGGTAAACTGACCAGCGGGGTTACTCGATGACCGACACATCGGGCCGCTACAGCGGTCCCTCCGATCCCTTTCGGTCGTCGAGTAGCCGTAAAGCGGCGTATCGAGACGCCGAGGGGATTGCTTGGCTAAATACCACTCTACTGCAAAATAGCCTTGACTGTTTTACAGTAGAGTGAAAAATAGCCTTATGCGCTACCTGACTCCCTACATCCAAAAGGATCTCCAAAAGAAAATGGTCTTTCTGGGCGGTCCCAGACAGGTGGGCAAAACCACATTGGCTCAATCAATTTTAGCCGCCTATCCTGAGCAGGGGGTCTATTTTAACTGGGATTATGATGAAGACCGCCAGGCTCTCCTGCAAAAAAAATGGCTCTCTTCCGATCGCCTTTTGGTGTTCGATGAACTGCATAAATACACCAGATGGAAACCCTGGTTAAAGGGTCTTTACGATATTCTTAAGGAGAGGCACTCCTTTTTTGTCACCGGTTCGGCGAGATTGAATATCTACAAGAAGGGAGGGGACTCTCTCCTGGGGCGCTATCACTACTGGCGTCTTCACCCATTTACTCTGGACGAAATACCGGATGGTATCGCCCCCGAGCAGGCGCGTGATCGTTTCATGACCCTTGGTGGTTTTCCTGAACCCTTTTTAGCCAATGATCCCACTCAGGCCAGGCGCTGGCGTAGGGAGCGTTTTGACAGGGTTCTGCGGGAAGATATCCGTGACCTGGAAAAGATTCATAATATCGCCACGCTTATTTTGTTTACGGATCTACTGCGCCAGAGGGTATCCTCGTCGATTGTCCTGTCCAGTCTGGCTAAGGATCTGCATATCTCTCCGAATAGTGCAAAACAGTGGCTCTCCTCGCTGGAATCTATGTATCTGCTGTTCCGGGTAAATCCTTATACAAAGAATCTGCCGCGTGCCGTGCAGAAGCCGCCCAAAATTTATTTCTTTGATAACGGCGATGTCATGGGTGATCAAGGAGCAGTTTTTGAAAATCTGGTGGCGGCTACCTTGCTGAAGAGGCTCCATTTCTGGGAAGACCGCGACGGCTTTCGCTATGAGTTATGCTATTTGCGAGACAAGGAGGGCAGGGAAGTGGATTTCGTGGTAGTCAAAGAGGGGCAGGTGGAGGAGTTGATTGAGGTAAAATTTCATGATGAATCCATATCCCGTTCATTACGCTATTATCACGAGCGGCTGCAGCCAAAGCGCAGCTTTCAGATTGTGTATCATCTGCCCCGTCCTTATGAAAACTGCGGCATTCAGGTTATGGATATTCTGAGTTATATACAACGATTTCCCATGTGACCTCGATACACGGCAAAAATCATTCGGCCAGCGGCGCATCGAAGCATGACATCGATTGGCAGTTCACGATGATGGTCTGCGGCTGACGAGAAGAAAAAAAATCTTGTTTGTAAATTGTTTGCTTTGGGGCTGCAAGAGGCCACTCTCGCCTTTCATTTTTTTTATGCTTGCAAAAAATATTTCTTTTTATGATACTGTTCAGCAGGCTGCATTGAAAGCGGTTTTCCGGCACTCCCATCAAAATTTTTCAACTCTGATTATTTATCCGGCCAGAAAAGCAGCCTTTTGGGTGAGAGCTTATTATACTCGAAACACTTTGGTTCTCGGGTTTAATTCTAGCTAAAGGGTGCGTCGACATCGCTGGCATTGCCTTGCGATATCCGAAAACCAAAATGCCTTTCGTATACCTGGCTTCAAGCGGTGGATTTCCCTTGACGAGCGGTGTCACCAGATCCAGCACCGGTTTTCGAGTGATGTTGGTTCGGAAGGCCGGCCTACCGCAGCACCATGGGAAACGGGATATGCCCTCCCTGGTACTGTTTCACTTGAAATCATCCTGTTAGCCAATTTCGATGGTGCTATGCATGTTGCGGAACCGAGTAAAGTCAGGATTTTCTCCGATCCCTGCGGTGATTCGCTCCGTTAACCAATTGATCCCCGAGTGAATCCGACCCAGGCGGATTTGTATCGAGGGGATCGAAACGCGAGGCCAAAGCAATGAATCATAATATTTTTTTTCACGGGAGACGGTTTTAGGTGTATTATTATAAAGAAAGTTATTCAAAAAATTGTATCAGGTTTTGCTCGTGAGATTATCTTTGTTTCCCATTTTGACAGCTTTTGGTCTGGCCTTGTGGCTTTTGCTTCAACCTGGTGCAGTAAACGCAGCCAAAGCTTCCCCGAACGCGCCACTGGTGAAAAAGCGGTTGATCTTTTTACCGTTTTTCAACCAGGACGCCAAATCCATCTATACCTGGGTGGAGAATTCGATCTCCGACTGGATTCACACCGCAGCTCAGCAGAAATTTAATTATGACAAAATACCCGAGTCTGAGTGGCAAAAGTACCTTCGCGATAAAAATCTGCCGCCAAAGGCTCTGTTTGACGTGGCCGCGCTCTCCCGGATGGGGCGCGATCTGGGCGCGGACGGTATCATCTTTGGCCGTTTTTACAAGGGCAAGGTGCAGGATACGCTGACGATCGAAGGAAAGATACTCTCTGTCATCGATCGCGAGATCCTGGCGAGCAAGGAGACCACCACGCCGGTAACCACCAACATGCTTTCCGCCACAGAGGATGTGGCTGCCTATCTGGCTGGACGGATCAAGGATCTGTTTGTACCTACAGACATGGGTGCGCTATGGCGCAACGCCCTGGCTCCGGGCTGGGGCTACTTTTACAAACAGAGGACAACCTGGGGATATGTCTATAGCGGGACGGTGGGAACCTCCTTTGTGGTGGCGTCAGCCGGAATGATAAACTTTTTGATCAAACGCAACGACTATCTAACCTACCAGCCGGAGAAGGTGGTCACCCCCAGCGGGGAGACCGCGCTGATTGACCCGGTTGGCGCGGCAGCGACCTTTATCGATCTGGAGGCAAAGGCCACCAAGGCGCGCGCGTTTGCCATGAACTCGCTCTATGTGTTTCTGGCATTTTATTCGATTAATCTGATTCATGGCTATTTTATCCCTGCTGACTCCGGCAATATCAAGATAGCCGGCGCGGACGGCGGTTTTCCCGATCTCTATTTCGCCCTGCACTACCGCTATCGCTCGCCCGGTTTTCCTGCGGCTGGATTTGGCCAGTCGATCTATGGTCTGCCAGAAGGGGCAGAGGTTTCTCTGAGTATTCGTTTTTGATCCAGATTTTTCTGCCTTTTCAGTTATACTCGAAACACTTTGGTTTTCGGGTTTTATTCTGGCTAAAGGGTGCGTCGACATCGCTGGCATTGCCTTGCGATATCCGAAAACCAAAATGCCTTTAGTATATTACTAAAATATCTCTATGGACAGGAGTCCTTTATGAAACGGTTTTTTTTGCATCGTATCCACTCCCTGATGAAAAGCTCTGGTCGCGCTTTTCTCTCCCTGGTGTTTGCTGCAACCCTGCTGACCCTGTCGGGTTGTAACGCCCTCAAGTTTGATCCGGGCGAAAACTGCGACAATCCAGCCTCTTCCTGTTTTGTACCGGACCAGACCGCTCCTTCGATTGTAGCGGTGTCGCCGACGGACGGCACAACCATGAGCACCCTGGCGGAGATCCAGATCACCTTTTCGGAGAGGCTCAATGGCGTGACAGACCCTGCCAACTACACCCTGACGGGCACGGGCGCGGGCACGCTGCAGATTGTATCCGTAGAGGATCTGGGCAATTTTACCTACAGATTGGCGCTGACCGGCCTGCTGCAGAACGGACCGATCCAGCTTGGTGTTAACCTGGCGGATTTCGTGAATCTGCCTCTGACGAATCCGACCGTTACCTATACCGGCAACGTGGATGTGCAGGTCAGCCTGAACAACCTGGATCACCAGTACCTGAGCGGCAGTTCTGGCTTTTCCACAGCCACGGTGAGCTGGAGCCATGATTTTTTCCAGGATGGAGGAAATGTTTACAGCGTGCGCCTCAATGGCGTGGACTGCTACACAGGCACAGAAAAGTATAGCGGCACCGGACTCTTGTCCGGCACTGTGGTCGATTCGCTGTTTGCTCAAAATGAGCTGGCGATGGGGGAGAATACCATCTATATCTGTGTGACCAATGCTGTCTGGAATAAGGCCGGCCATCTGGTGGTCAATCTCTACCGTGATGATACCGCACCGACAACGGTGATGACTCCGGGCGAGGGCGCGTACCCGACCGCGCAAACAGTAAGCATTTCCTGCGCGGACAATTGCGATAAAATCGCGTACACTACAGACGGGTCTGTCCCCACCTTTGACGCGGACAGCAATATTTCCAATGGCCAGCTTTACAGCGGCGCCTGGACTACGCCGTACACAAGTGATCCAACTAACACAACCTTCCAATGGCGCGCCATAGACAAAGCCGGCAACCTGGAAGCAACAGTCAATACTGCTAATTTCATCATTGACAGCCGCGTACCGCTCGTAACGGTAAATTCCAATACATATTATTATTTATCCAATGATCCCTCCAGCAGTCAGCAGACTACTTCCTTAAACTGGCAAAGTTCGGTAGATTCCAGCTTTACGATTAATTCTGTTTCCTGTTCCGGCGGTGCCATCGCTGGTTTAACCAATGGCAGCGGCAGCACATCCGCGAATGCCGCGATTAATACGACTATTCCGGCTACCGCATTAAGCGGCGGCCTCAATAAGCTATACTTATGCGCGACCAATACAATTAATAATTTCACCGGCTATACCACCATAACTATGCACCGCGACGACACTGCGCCCTCCTTTATGGGCAGTCCCACTGTGCAGGTCAGCAACAACGGCGTGACCAAGGATGTGCTGCTGCAATGGCCGATAGCCACGGATGCAACAGAGATCACCTATCAGATCTGTGCCGGCGCCTTTGCCGGAAGCTGCGCCAGCTTTGTTTCCTCCTACACTACAACAGGGACAAGCTACTTTTTTGGCGCCAAAGCCCTGGCCAGCAACAGCTACTACCGCATCCGTGCCGTGGATCAGGCTGGAAACAGTATGGATAATGCCAATGAGATCAGCGACCGCGTGCCTGTGGTGACGATCA
>DYNZ01000054.1 GCA_020720805.1 Leptospira biflexa
ATGAGTATCTCTCTGTGCAGGCTTTTTATACAGGTTCAAAGAAGGGTTTGCGCTTTCATCTGGATATTGATCTGAGATTGGCAGATTTATATAGAGGCGATCCATTGAAAATACGGCAGATTCTTATGAATCTGCTTCACAATGCCTATAAGTTTACAGAAAAAGGCTCCATTCATCTCAAGGCGGTGTTGCAGCAACGGGACGAGGAGTCGAACAGAGACTGTGTTTTGTTTTCGGTTTCGGATACGGGTATTGGTATTGCGGAGCAATTTCAGAAAAAAATTTTTGATGTCTTTGTGCAGGCGGATGATTCACTTACAAGGCGATTTGGCGGCTCTGGGCTTGGTTTGGCGATCTGCCGGGAGCTGGCCAAAGCGATGAGCGGCGAGATTTCCGTGCAGAGTATTCTTGGCGCGGGAAGCACCTTTCTCTTCAAGCTCTGCATGCCAATTGCCGGTCAATTGCAGGAAAAGCAAACGGCCATAACCTCGCCCGCAGCCAAAGCCGAGATGGCTGTATGTGATCGTTGCTTGGAAATCCTGTTAGTTGAGGATAATCCTATGAACCAGAAGTTGGCGCGGATTCTCCTGGAAAAGCGGGAACATCGGGTTACCACAGTATCCGATGGGCAGCAATCCCTTAAGGAGTTAGCTGCTGGCTCCTATGATTTGGTCTTTATGGATATTGAGATGCCTGTACTGGATGGATTGTCCGCAACTCGCCAGATCCGCAGCGGGAATGCTGGGCAGGAAAACCGGATGATTCCTGTTTATGCGATGACTGCTCATGTTCTGCAGGAATATCGCGATCAATGCTTTCAGGCGGGCATGAATGGTTTTGTGGCAAAGTCTTTTGTGTTGGAAGAAATTGACAAAATATTGGCTGAGGTCGCTTCAAAGTAAAAAAAAACCTGCCCGGAGGCAGGTTTTTTGAGTTTGTTGCACAGAAAGAAAATTATTTCTCCCAGAAACGCATAGTACCTTTTTCTTGCAGGTTGATATGCATTTTGTAGGATTCTTCCAATAGATGCGGCTCGTGGGCGTATCCAGTTGCTTTCTCTGCTCTTTCCAGATAATCCATAAGATAATCTTTATAAGCTGGGTGAGATGTTTTCTTGATAATTTCACGTGCTCTGTCTTTTGGAGCCATACCGCGAAGGTCAGCAAGTCCCTGATCTGTAACCAGTACATCGATATCATGCTCAGTATGGTCAACGTGAGGCACTTTTGGTACAACACCTGAAATACCCAGTTCGTCAGTCTTACTGGGGCGAACAGATGGGCAGTGCATCATGGAGATATAAGCATTTCTTTCGAAGTCGCCGGATCCACCGATACCGTTGAGCATTCTTGTTCCACCAACCAGAGTTGAGTTGGCATGAGCATAAATGTCAAATTCTACCGGAGTGTTCATACCGATAACACCGAGACGACGGATCGCTTCTGGGTTATTGGAGATCTGTTGTGGACGCATCAACACATAGTTTTTGTATTTGTCAAATTTTTGCCACCACTCCTCAAAACCTTCATTAGACAGAGAAAGAGATGTACAGTTGATGTAATCTACTTTGCCTGAATCAATGAAAGGCAAGAAGGTATCCTGAAGAACCTCTGTGTATACCTGCAGGTTGGTAAATGGTGATTTTGTCAATCCACCTACAACCGCGTTTGCGATGGAACCAACCCCTGACTGTAACGGCAGCAGATTCTTGGGTAGACGTCCTGCTTTTACCTCATGGCTGAAGAAATCAACGATGTGGTCAGCAATGGCCTGGGCAACATCGTCAGTACCGCGCAGTGAGCGTCCGTTGTCTGGACGATTGGACTCAACGATAGCAACGATTTTGCTCTTATTTGTTGGTACATAAGGAGTTCCAATCCGCTGTTTCAGGTCTGTCAATGGAATAATATGGCGGTATGGAGGAAGGTCAGTCATGAAAATATCATGCATTCCCTCAAAAGATGGCAGAGCTGTATTAATCTCAACAATGATTTTATCAGCAATGTCGATAATCTCAGGTGCTGCTCCAATAGAACCAGCTAAAACGATATTTCCATCTTCGGTGATGGCAGATGCTTCGATGATAGCCACATCGAGACGACCGCCGTCATCTTTTGTATAGAAACCATATTTTAAGTCCTGAGCAAACATGGAGAGGTGTTTGTCTCCCATGCGGATTTTACCCTGGTTGATCTTCTTGCCCAGTTCCTTACCAGTCTGGTATGGCCAGCGGCGGTCAATAATATCCAGAGCTGCCCAGCGGTCTTCTGTCTCCGCTCCAACAGATGCTCCGATAAACAGGTTGAATTTCCATTTGCCCTGTAGTCCATTTTTTTCTACATAATCAGCAATGGCAATTGGAACCATTTTCGGGTATCCTACTGGAGTAAACCCGGACCAACCTAAATTCATAGGCTTTTTAGCAGCGCCTTCAAAATATTTGATAGTGTCTTCTGCTTTTACAACAAGCTTGAGAAGGCTTTTATCTCTTATTCTGTTTTCTAATTCAGACATTTAGCTTTCCTCCAAAAAAACTTAACCCCAATAGGGAAATTTGTTCATTTATTTTATAAAAATGAAAACCATCTTGTGCCTAAACGGTGCCATAGCGCTGTTTGGCGTCTGTGAAACTGGGGATTTTCTCCCGAATCTCATTTACTTTTTGCGGCTCTATTGTTGCTGCCAGCTCTTCATCCTCTTTGTCGCCAAGAAATAGGATTTCACCCCAGGGATCGTAAGCAACGGAGTAACCGCACTCAATATTTTTTTTGGGCGACCGCATCTCGGAGCAGTTGCCCCCGATGATATAGCACTGGTTTTCGATCGCCCTTGCCCTGGTAAGGGTCAACCAGTGTTCCTTTTTTTCGGCCGGCCAGATAGCCGGCACGATGATGATATCCGCGCCAGCATAGCTTACCTGACGGAACAGTTCGGGAAAGCGGATTTCGTAACAGGTCAGCATTCCAACGGTTAAACCCTGATGAGGAAAAACCACTGTTTCGGAGCCATGGGCAAAATAGAGATCCTCTCTGGCCGGCGCAAACAGAAAGTTTTTCCGGTATTGCGCTTTGATTCCTTTGTTTCCGACAGCGTATGTCGTATTGTAAACCTTATCACTCCCTGGTACCTCTTCGGGTAGGGAGCTCAGTATGATATCATCACCCTTTACGCTTGCGCTAAGCTTAGCCAGAAATTCATCCTTGCGCGCTGCGTACTCCTTTAAACGGGGATAATCGAACCCGCTGATCCACATCTCTGGTAGGACGAAGATATCTCCTCTGCCCTGGGATGAGTGCTCTACGGCGTTAAGAAAGAGAGCGCTATTTTGGTCGCTATCTCCCAAAACAACAGGGAATTGCAGAACATGCACCATCATAAAAGCCGGCATCTCATCCTTTGCTCTTGCTGCACCAGATCCAATTGAAATCCATATCTCGGCGTACATAAATGCACTTTCATTTGAAGAAAAATCATCATGGCTTTTATGATTTTTGCGTCAAATGGAGTCCAAGAAGGAATTTCCTACTTTGTCAGTGTATCCACAGAGACTAATTTTTTTGAGGGCATAGAGTCAACAAAAAAATTTAAAATCAGATTAATTTGGAAATATCAAAATTTTGTCAGTTATGATTCCTTAAAAAATTTTAGGTTGGGAAATATACCGATTTTTCTCATTTTCACAAAGATAACCATTGATTGCAGAGGGTCGTTTCCGTCCCATTAGGGGATATCAGTTTATCTAGATAGGGTTGTGAGGGCACCTGCATATATTGCCGGATCAGTCGCAATGTGGTTTCGGGTAACGACCGTTGTGGTAATCCAATGGAGGGCAGCTCTGCAGACCGTTAGTCCATCTGCCCCCATGCGAAGAACTGCACCTTGCCGCCAACCTCAATTGATTGGATCTCTCCATCACGTTTTTTCCCGGCTGCAAAGAGTAGCGAGGGGCGATTCATCTCGTATCCCTGTTCAAGGATCAGGGAGAGATCCTGTATGGCTCCTCGTTTTAAAAAATCGTGCTGCAGGGCGTAACTTACCACGCAACCCGCAGCACTGCCCGTGGCTGCATCCTCTTGGATACCCAAATGGGGAGCAAACATACGCGCGTGAATATTATGGCCAGCTTCCAGGGTTTCTCCGCAGAAAATATAAAGCGGGAGTGTTTTTTTCCCGGCAAAAAAAGCTGTATATGCCTCAGGGTTGATCTTTGCCTTGATCAGGGTTGTCATTCTCTTTACAGGAATCAGCAAAAAGGGTAAGCCGGTAGAGACCTCCTGGACTGGTACCCGGCCGCAAACCTCAATATTGGGAACGCTGATCATGGCGCCGACCTCATCAAAAAAGTATTTCTGTCCAAAGAGGGGCCTGTTCTGGGTCATCCATAGGCTGCCGTCTGTATGTATGGTTACCCTGCTGGCGCCCGCCTGCGTGGTGATACAGAGGCTATTGTGCGGTTCTATGAAGCGGTGGATGCAGAAGGCTGTGCCAAGCAGGGGGTGTCTGGCAAAGGGAATCTCCTGTGCCGGGGTGAAGATTCGGACCGTGTAGCTATCCGGACTCTGGGTGTGGTATCCCAAAAGAAAGCTTGTTTCGGAATAGCCAAATTCGGATGCGATTTGCTGCATTTGCTCTTCAGGAAGTGGCTCTGCCAGGTAAACCACGGCCAGAGGATTACCTCCAAATTTTTTTTCCGTAAAGACATCTGTAATCCAGAATGTCATATGCTCGGGAGGTGTGCTTGGTATTGCCATGTGTCTCTCGGTTTGGTAGAATCAAAGTTGCTTCTGATGGTGCTATCATGTTTCAGTTTGTAAATCATCGATCTTTGGAAAACCCATTCTGTCAAGGAATTCCTTTTTCAAAAATAACGTCATTAATGGGACAAAGTGGCTGAGCGGGGCCTTTCAAAATAAAGTGAGAAAACTTTTTTTGTGCAGGCTGGAGAGAGTTATGGGAGTAGAATTACAAAATAAACATACGGAAACAGATTTAATGGACTTTCCCTTGCAGCGTAGGGTGCGCGAGGATTTACGACTGCGGCAGATTAAGGAGGTAACGGGGAAGCGCTTTTGTGGCGTATTATCGTTTATCAATAATGAATTAAAAAGCCGTTTGGGCAAGGATCTTCTACAGGTGGATGCGGCTGATTTTTATGAGCTTTTTCCCGCTGTTTTATCCACGGGAGAGTTGTCGCGTGAGAGGTATCTGGAGCTGCTACGTCCGCTCTCCTATTACTATCATCAGTTTCTGGGTCAGACGATGGAGTTGCCAAGATGGAAATCTGTTGCTGTGGCTCAGATTGACACCGCACGAAGCGGCGCACGGTTGCTTTTGTATTTGTCAAAAAAACAGGGTGTAGAGCTTGCCAGGGTTGTAACACTGCGGTGTCAGCAGATCGATCGGCATCGTTACTCCGTTTTGTTGCCAGAGAACGGCAGGATTCGGCAGATTTTTTTTCCTGACTGGCTTCGCCAAGACCTCGACTTCTGGATAGGGAGGCGTCGGGGGATGGAGTATTTTTTTCCGTCGCTGTTGGATCCAGGAAAAAGTATGACTGTGGACTTAGCTCGCAGATGGATGAACAGGTTGAGAAAAAATGAATAGTATATTAGGCTGAATTAATCCGAGCTCTGTTTTTGCCGTTTTTCATGCTGCCATAGAAGTATTGCCAGAAGTAAGGCTCCTACTAATATGGCAGAGTCGGCAATGTTAAAGGCAGGCCACCTCAGTAAAAAGCGAAATCCAAACAACTCAGCGTAGCTATCCCAACCTATGTAGATAAAATCGACAACACCTTTTCGGTTCAGGATGCGATCGTGCATATTGCCCAGTGCGCCTCCCAGAACCATTCCGATGCTGATTCTAAAAAGGGCCTTGTAGATGGGGGTAGTGAAATAAATATACAGGATAAAACCGAGAACAAAAAAGGAGACTATCAGGAAGTAATGAATCTTCCCCTGGGCAATGCCAAATACCCCCCCCTGATTGTAGATGAGGATGAGTTGCACAAAGGATCCAAAAATATCTTTTGTCTCATGCAGCGAAAAATTGGCTTCAATGAGATACTTTGTCCAGAGATCCAGGGCAAGTATGACAAAAAGGATACCAAGCGTGAGTAGATGCCTACGGCTGTTTCTTTCATTCATGAAAAACAATTCCTTACAACGGGGTTTAGGTTAGGCTGCGCACGATTCCGGCACAGCGCGGGCAAAGCTCAGGATACTCCGTATCGATGCCTATATCTGTTTTGATATACCAGCACCTTGGACATTTATTGCCAGATGCTTTGCTCGCCAGAACTATAAATTCTCCTGTTTGTGAAGCGCCTTCCAGTTTTACCTCTGATAACGTCACATCAGAAACCAATAGAAACTCTGCCAGGTAATCGCGATACTTGCGAAGAAGAGCATACGATTGAGCATTTTCTGTATAGAGTGTAATTGAGGCTTCCAGGCTTTTGCCAATCTGTTTGGAGTTGCGCAGCTCTTCCAGAGCCTTTTGGGCAGATTCCCTTACCTGCAGCAGATTCTGGATCTCATCTGCCTCTGCGTCATTGGCCCAGGCAGGGGGAATCTCATGAAACCGCTCTAAATGGATAGAGTCAGCTTGTGGGTGGTAGTGCTGGTAAACCTCATCTGCGGTAAAGGCGAGAATCGGAGCAACCAGACGAACGGTGGTTGATAAAATATGATGCAGAACAGTTTGCGCCGCCCGCCTCCGAGCGCTAGCCGGAGCGTCTACATACAGCAGATCCTTGGTAATATCAAAATAGACAGCCGAAAGATCTTGAATAAAAAAATTGTTAAGAATATGAAATACCTGATGAAATTCGTAAGAGTCATAAGCAGATAGAATTTTTTTCTGAACGTCAGCCATTCGGCTTAAGGCCCATTTGTCGAGAGCGTGCAGGCGATCGTGTTCGATTATGTTTTCCGGCTGAAAATCGTAGAGGTTGCCAAGCATAAAGCGAAAGCTGTTGCGAATTTTGCGGTAGCTGTCAGCGATCTGACCCATCAATGTCCAGCCAAGACGAATATCATTCTGGTAGTCCTCTGAGGAGACCCACAATCTCAGGATATCGGCGCCGTACTGCTGGATCACCTTTTCCGGAGCGATGACGTTGCCGAGGGATTTACTCATAGCCTTGCCATGTTCATCCAGCAGAAATCCGTGTGTTACAACATGATTGTACGGTGCGCGGCCACGAAGAGCCACAGCAGGCCAGAGCGAGGACTGAAACCAGCCACGATGTTGGTCAGATCCCTCCAGATACACATCCGCAGGCCATTGCAAATCGTCGCGATTATCCAGTACAGCAAAGGAGGAGACTCCGGAGTCAAACCAGACATCGAGGATATCCTCCTCCTGGCGAAACTGACCGATGCGCTCATCTCCGGAGTAGTTTTTTCCGGCTATGGAAACGGTGTTGGGAAGCAGCTCGTGCGCTTCATGGGTAAACCAGCTATCCAGTCCCTCTTTACGGATCACCTTGGCAAAAAAGGCAATGCTCTCATTTGTGATATAGGTTTGGCCGCTTTCCAGGTGGCGAAAGGCAGGAATGGGAACACCCCATGCCCGCTGTCGGGAAAGACACCAGTCTGGTCTGTTTTCAACCATGGAGCGTATTCTGTTTTCCCCCCAGGATGGGGTCCATTGCGTAGCTTCAATTGAGCTTAGTCCGTGTTTGCGCAGATCCTGATTGTCGATACTGAGAAACCACTGCTCTGTAGCCCGGAAAATTACCGGTTTCTTGTCGCGCCATCCGTGTGGGTAGCTGTGGCGAAAGGTGCTGTACTTGAGAAGCATTCCTTTTGTCTGTAGCAACTCCACAATTTTGGAATTGGCGTCAAAAACAAATACCCCTTCCATTTCAGCGTACTCTGCGGTAAAGCAGCCGTGGTCATCCACAGGACAAAATGGTTCCAATCCATAGTTTAGACCAACAACATAATCCTCCTGTCCATGGCCGGGCGCAGTATGAACAACGCCAGTTCCTGTCTCCAGAGTGACATGGGTGCCGAAAACAACCATGGAAGGTCGGTCTAAGAAGGGATGGCGAACCTGGAGTTTTTCGATATCTTGCTTCGTTACTTTTTGCACTCCGTCTGCTTTTTTTTCAACAGCTTGAAAGAATTTTTCTGCCAGTCCTTCAGCGATGATGTAGGTTTCATTGCCGCAGGTATATGCCCCATAAGTAAATTCTGGATGAAAGGCGACGGCAAGGTTTGCTGGTAACGTCCAGGGAGTTGTAGTCCAGATAACGATATAGGTTGCATTAGGATGGGAGATACCGGCTGGTAGGGAAGATGGAGCTACTGGAAATTTTACGTAAATCGATGGCGACTCAACATCGTAATACTCAATCTCCGCCTCGGCCAGCGCGGTGACAGTTGTGGGCGACCAGTAGATGGGCTTTTTGCCTCGGTACACAGCGCCTTTGGCAAACAGCTCGCCAAATACTTCTACGATGCGGGCTTCGTATTCCGGGGACATGGTAAGGTAGGGGTTTTCGTAGTCGCCCAGGACGCCAAGGCGTTTGAACTCATCAGCCTGGATATCAACAAATTTTTGAGCATACTGACGGCACTGCTTCCTGATTTCGTGGCGTGGCGTCTGTCTGGCTTTATTGCCAAGGTCTTTTACAACCTGATGCTCTATCGGCAGACCGTGGCAATCCCAGCCTGGAACATAGGGCGCATCAAAACCTTGCATGGATTTGATCTTGACGATAAGATCTTTCAGAATTTTATTCAGAGCGTGTCCCAGGTGAATATGTCCATTTGCGTAAGGAGGTCCATCGTGCAGGATAAAGCGAGGATTACCCTGGTTTTTTTCTCTGATTTTTTGATACAGATGGAGGCTTTGCCATTTTTTGATGCTATCCGGCTCTCGTTGTGCCAGGTTTGCTTTCATGGGAAAATCTGTTTTGGGAAGATTCAGGGTCTGCTGGTAATCCATGGTAGTGCCTTTAGTCTATTTTGATATGTATGCGTTTTGAACAGGGAAAACCTGTATCCAAGGAAGGCGATTTTTAAGGGCTCTTTTGTCAAATTCAATTTTGCGCAGATGGGAATTTGAAAACTCTTTTCCAGACACGAGGGTGCCTGGAAAAGTTAGCTTAAGTTATCCTTTTGTATCCATCCTGAGGGAGGCGTACTTATTTAGGGCGTTGACATAGGCGTGGGCACTGGCTTCCAGCACATCGGTGGAAACAGCGCGTCCTGTGTAGTTATTTCCTTCAATTTCAATCAAAACAAGCACCTCGCCCATAGCGTCCTTGCCGGAGGTAACCGCTTTTAGGTCAAATTTGATAAGGCGAGTCTCCTTGCCGATAATTCTCTCCATCGCTTTATAAATTGCGTCAATGGGGCCATCGCCGGTCGCCGCCTCCAGCACGGTTTTTCCCTCAAACTGCAACTCGACCGCTGCCATAGGCAGAGATTGACTTCCGGCTGAGATGTGCAATCTCTGCAAGGAGTAGGTTTCAGCACCAATTCGAGCCTTTCCCTCTTCTACCAGAGCCAGAATATCCTCTTCAAACACCTCCTTTTTCCGGTCAGCAATCTCCAAAAATCGGTCAAATGCTGTGTCGAACTCTGATTCGCTGAGTTTCAATCCCATCTCTTCGATGCGTGCTTTGAAACCATGGCGGCCGCTATGGCGGCCCAGAACCAGTTTGCTGGTCTCCAATCCGATAGTCTGGGGATTCATGATCTCATAGGTGCTGCGCTCTTTGAGGACCCCATCCTGGTGGATCCCTGATTCATGGCTAAAGGCATTGGCGCCGACAATCGCCTTATTTTGTTGTACATGAATTCCGGTAATTGAGGAGAGGAGACGGGAGGCGCGGTAAATCTCCTTTGTCTCTATGCCGGTGTCAAATTGGTACTGATCCGCGCGCACCTTCATAGCCATGACGATCTCCTCCATGGCCGCATTACCAGCCCGCTCGCCAATTCCGTTGATGGTGCACTCCACACCTGGCGCGCGCCTGCGGCAACTGCTGCCAGGCTATTGGCTACAGCCAGGCCAAGGTCATTGTGGCAATGCACGGAGAGAATATAATCCTGTTTGGCAGTAATATTTTGACGCAAATGCTTCATTAAGGCGGCGTACTCATGAGGAACTGTATATCCTACAGTATCAGGAATATTCAGAGTGCGCGCGCCGGCTTCCACCACAGCAGAGAGAAGTTCCGTTAAAAACCCCCAATCGGATCTGGTTGCATCCTCGCAGGAAAATTCAACATCATCAGTGATCTGCCGTGCCATCTCCACCCCTGAAATGGCCATCTTAAGAACTTCATCCGGCTTTTTTTTGAGTTTGTACTCCATGTGAATCGGGCTTGTGGCTATAAAGGTGTGAATTCTCATCCTGCGTGCGTTTTTCATGCTCTCCGCAGCTGCTTCGATATCTTTTGGAACGGTACGGCATAGGGAGGCGATGATGGCGTTTTCGATCTCATTGCTAATGACTCTGACTGCCTCAAATTGCGCTGGCGAGGAGACGGGAAAGCCAGCCTCGATAATATCCACTTTCAAGCGTTCCAGAGCGCGGGCTATAGCGAGTTTTTCTTCCACGCTCATGGGGAGGCTTCTGGCGACTGTTCGCCATCCCGCAGGGTGGTATCAAAAATCAGAACTCTATCTTTTGTGGTCATGGTTTACTCCTGGTTTTGATGGTCTATCTACTTTGGTAATTCCTTATCTTGGAGCTTTTTTCTGGTGAGGAGATAGGATAATTTGCTATGTAAATATGCCGCATCTTTTTTGATAGCCTCGGAAGAAGAGTGTTTCTTGACAAGGGCAAAATTATCAAGAGCCTCTTTTTGTTTACCGGCCTGCATCTGGCTGTAGGCAAGCAGAAAGCGAACATTCCACTGTTCTTCGCCTAAGGGTGGATTTTGAACGCTCAGAAATTTTTCAAATTGTGCGATAGACGGTTTGTATTGGCCTGTAGCCATGAGGGAAAAACCGTAAAATTTGTGATACAGGGGGTCTTTGGGATAAAAGGAGTTTAGAATGGAGCTTTTTTGAAAATAGGCGGCCGCATTGTCGTAATCTTCAATGTTATAAAAATCCTTTCCAATTTCCAGGGCCAGTTCTATCTTTTTTTGAGTATCCTTGGTTTGTGCGTAAGCCTGAATCCGTCTGCGTGAGTTTTCAAAATATTCCCGCGTTTTTTTCAGTTCAAGGGCAAAGGGCTTTGCTTCCATAAAGCCCGGAATTTTCATCAGCATAGGATGACCTCCAATCCCGTAAATACGGTTATCAGGTACACCCCGAACCTCGTAACGAGCACCGGTCTCTTTATCCGCTGCGACATCAACCATTACGAGAATATAATGGCGCAGCTCTTGTTGAACTTCACGGTCAGGAAATGTGCTCTCTCTCATTTTTTTACAGTATCCGCAATAGGGTGTATAAAAATGAATAAAGAGAGGCTTTCTTTGATGGGCTGACTCCTTCATAGCGCTCTGGAGATCATGAAGCCAGGCAGAAGAGGCATTAGCGGAAACCATCTGGCTTGAGCCAAATAGGAGAAGTAGTAGTATCAAAGAGGGCTTAACAATTCGGTTATTTTTCATGATGGCATCTCCTTTTTTGCGCGCAATGATCTTTGATGTTCTTTTATTGAAAATAAGCAACCTTTCTTGATGTGACTTTTTTTGCACAAAGGGAGTTCCATAAAAGGGCTTTTTTTCATGATTCCCTAACCAGTTTTGCACAGCTTAAAAAAATACCATTGACGTATTGGAAAAAAGAGAAGAGAGTGTTGTTTGCTCCCCATTGCTGTTTGCGAGTAAAGATCTTGTTTTTTACGGCGCGCGTTTGAGGTTTGCGGTTTCGAGAATTTCTGGCAATCGGGGGTCTCCCTTGTTTTCGGAGTCATCCTGATGCAGACGGGTCATTCATGGGAAGAGTTATGAAGAGACCGGGATCTGGATGGGTAAGAGTGGAGATGGCAGGCGGCAATATGTTGCGAAAATCTTTTTTTCTTTGGTTGCTTATAGCGTTGGTGATGACCGGGTGTATGGGCAGCGATATTGCGCAGAGCCAGGTCTCCCTAGGCGTGGTTGATCTTGGCTCCTGGGATCCAGAGCGTACACCCAAGATCAGTCTGCGCGGGCAATGGATCTTTTTCCCTGGACGCCTGCTTACCTTTTCGGAATTAGATCTTGCTATGCGCTCAGGCTCTGGATCCGGGGCAAAGTTTGTGCAGGTGTCTGGCTCGTGGAATCGGGCGATGGAAAAGGCCGATGGTTGCGCGACCTATGTGTTGCGGCTATCCAATCTCAATCCCCTCTCAAAAATTAGTCTGACCTTGAGCATGAAGGATAGCTTAACAGCCTATTCTCTCTATTTGATTCCCCTGGATCAACCTGGGTCGGAATGGGAACCAATGCCTCTAATGCAAAATGGTGTTGTCAGCTGCCAAAAATCTCGCTCCATTCCCCAACATTTGCCTCAGGTCCAGCGCATTCCCCGTTACGCCAGGGATAATCTGATTATGGTACACGTCTCCAATTTTCATGATGCTACCGGCGGGTTGATCTATCCTCTCATTATGGGGAGAGAACGTACCATTATTCAGGATTGGGCTATAGCGCGGAGTTTTGATTTTCTGGTTTTGGGAATCCTGCTAACAATGGGATTCTATCACCTACTCCTGTTTCTGCAGCGCAGGCTTGATTTGCCATCGTTGAATTTTGGATTATTCAATTTGTTGCTAGGTCTGAGGCTGCTGCTCACGGAGAAATATGCTCACGAGTGGTTTCCCGTGCCCAATGAGATGGTTTTTGAGTTTCTCATGAAATTAGATCACGCTACCTTTTATCTGGCAGCGCCGGTGTTTTTTTCATTTTTATATCATCTTTTTTTTCCTGTCAAAATGAGAGTTTTGAAAAGGGCGAGCTGGTATGTCTCTGCCCTTTTCCTCCTCTCCCTGTTCTGGCCCCAGCGTGTCTATTCGGAATTTTTAGTCTATTATCAATTTTTTTTCGTGATAATGGCATCTATCATGATTTATGGTTTGTTTATAGCCTACCGCCTGAAGGAGCGCGGCTCTCTGATTTCACTCATAGGCGCAGTTGTTTTAGCTGGAGCCGCTCTAAATGACATTCTCCATTCTCAGCAGATTGTGATTACTTCTTATATTTTGCCTTACGGATTTATTCTCTTTATTTTGGCGCAGAGTAGTCTGGTTGCTCACCGATTTGCCCATGCTTTTGAGACCTCAGAGTATCTCTCATGGAACTTGCGAAAGGAGGTAGAAACTCGCACTAGAGAGCTACAGGAGATGAATCGGCAGCTTGAAGAGTCAGATCGTCAAAAGACGCAGTTTTATCAAAATATTTCACATGAATTAAAAACTCCTCTGACTCTAATCCATGTACCACTTTCGACAATTTTAAATGGGGAGTATGGCCAGCTTAACAATGAACAGAAAACGATACTATCAATTATTTATAAAAACAGCCGTCATCTGCTGCGACTGATCAACGAGCTACTGGATATCTCGAAAATCGAAGCCAAAGCGATGCAGTTGCATCTCAATGCTCTTTATCTGGACGCTATTTTACAGGATATTGTCTCTTCGTTCAGCGTGGTCGCTGAGAGAAAAGATATTTCCTTGGTTTATGAGAAAAAAACAGGATCGTTTCTCATCTGGGGAGATCAAGATAAAATCGAAAAGATTTTTTTTAATTTGATATCCAATGCCTTAAAATTTACCCCTGCAGGGGGCAGGATTCATATCAACCTTGAGTTGTTGGACGATACACTCTCTGTAAAAGTTGATGATAATGGCATCGGAATTCCAGAAAGGGATCTACCTCTTATTTTTAATAGATACCACCAG
This sequence comes from Leptospira biflexa, assembly GCA_020720805.1. Taxonomy (GTDB): domain Bacteria; phylum Spirochaetota; class DYNZ01; order DYNZ01; family DYNZ01; genus DYNZ01. The sequence continues at coordinate 13,861 of DYNZ01000054.1, forward strand.
GCTCATGGCAGCGGGAATCGCGGTGGTACAGGATTAGGGCTTGCAATTGTCCATGAATTTGTGAAAATGCATGGTGGCCGCATAGATGTACAGAGCAGGTTGAATAAGGGAAGTACATTTTGGGTTTTTTTGCCGCGCCACAGAGAAATCCAAAATGAAACCGGTGATCAGGAGCCTTTGGTCGTTCCGGAAACCCTCTATCGTTCGGAGAGTGTGGTTCAGGATTCCAGCAAAGTTGGTGAGAATCCAGAGTTTGCGGATCAAAGGGTTTTTAGAATCTTTTTTGTGGATGATAATGAGGATATGCGTCTTTTTGTGTATCAGATTTTGAAAAAAGAGTACAATTTGGTACTTTGTGCCGATTCTGAGGTTGCTTTTGATAGAATCAAGCAACAACAACCAGATCTGGTGATCACAGATTTTCTCATGCCTGGTCTGGATGGCATTGATCTGTGCCGCCAACTCAAAACGGATCCCGAAACGAGTGCCATTCCGGTCTTGATACTAACAGCCATTGCCGGCGATGACCCAAAACTGCGTCACAATGAGAAGTGGGGACCCGATTTCTTTTTGGCCAAACCGTTTCATCCCCAAAAATTGCGGGATACGATTCGGGATCTCTTAGCCAACCGAGGAACGGGAGAGGCCGACGTCTAATACTGGCTGAAAAAAAGGGGAATATAGATTGAGTTCTCTTTCTTGGGTTGGATTGTGAATGTAGCCAGAAACGCAAGTATATCCCACCAGGTATGTACAAAAACAGCTTCAGAAATTGTCCAACGATTGCGCTGGGTGAGCCAGCCAAAGTAAAATCCAAGGGCAAATTGCGGCCAGGGGAGCTCTTTAAACTCCTTCTCGCCGGAGTAGTGGGCTGCAGCAAATAGTGCGCTTGTGAGCAGGTTGCTCCAAAAGCCAGAGCCGAGGTTATGGTACATCACAGGCATTAGCCAGCCTCGGAAAAGCGCCTCCTCCGCCACACCCGCCTCATAAGAAACCAGACCAATCATCCCTCCATCTTGAAGTCGCAAATGGTCAAAACGAACTGTATCCTCTCCGGGATGGAGGTAGGCTGCAATCAGCAAAGTGCTCAGAACTCCTAGAGGAGCGTAGCTGGTCCATCTGCCGAGGTGGGAAAAGCGAAGGGGAGCGGTTGTAACATCTGCGACACCCTCCTGGTTGCGCAAAAATAGAAAATCACCTGAATCATACCAGGTGGTAGCAGCGTCGCGAAACCGGTGATACAGGCTCAGGCTTGCTCCGAGCATCCAAAGGCTATTGCCGGCTAACATTTTTTGTACATCCTGGTTTTGGGGATCGAACTGTTCACTATTCGGGTTCACCAAATCGCTATCGATCTCATTTGTATTCCAGATGATGCTCAATCCGCTTATTGCCAGGGATGAGTAGACCATACCCGCTGTGTATTGTCCTGTGGCAAATTGTCCTGTTCCAGGTAGAAGAAACGAAAGCAGCGGCACAAAAAAGTAGCTCTCCTCACTTCGATGGGGGGCAAATTTGTCCTCAAAAGGGGGTCGCATCCTTTCCTGGGAGTAAAGGGTATATGGGGCGAAGGAGATCCCGGCAAGCAGGGATAGGAGCAGCCAAATGAGGAGATTTTTTTTCATGGCATTTCGAAATCTATCTTACTTTGCATGGTATTATAAATAATCGTAGCATCTTTGAGTTTAGGCTGGCAAGATGATAGGGAATGCAGATGGATGAAATTTCTTCAGCCGCTAGCGCGGCTGAAGGTGAGCCAGCTTGATTTATGCCCGGCCTTTTTGCGAATACGAAAATTTGCGGATTTTTTTCAGACGGCGGCGGATTGCTTCCTCCTTGCGTCTTTTTTTCTCCTCGCTCGGTTTTTCATAGTAACGGCGGCTTTTCAGTTCCTTGAAAATGCCCTCATAGGCCATCTGTTTTTTCAGATTGCGGAATGCTTTTTCGAGATCGCCGTCTACTTCAACTTGAATCGCTTTTGGCATAAAATTGTCTCACCTTCTTCCTTGTAAAAATGGGTTTATCCTGTCAGAATTGGTGACCCGTGGAGTTGCCATGGCGAAAACCAATTTCTTAGGGGTATAAATAGAGATCGCCAAGAAAAAGCCTGGCTTCGGTAGCGTCAAGGTTATTTTGGAACGGGTACTTTTCCTGCTATAGCTGTCCCAATAGCTTGGAGATAATGATGAGAATGACGAGAGCGAATGGATAAACTGCTGCATACGCGATACTGGGGGCATTTGAATCGCTATGAGTTTCAATTGCGCTAAGACCAGGGGTGCTGGTCATGCCGCCAGCTAAAATTCCCAAGAGGGATAGCGGGTTGAGTTTTAGCCAGAAGACGCCAACAAGCCAGCCAGCGACCATAGGGACAATTGTGATAACGGCTCCGAGGGCGATGGGGAGGAAGCCGTAATGCTGGATGGTGGAGACAAGGGTTTTACCAGCGGTGGTGCCGGTCGCCGCCAGAAAAAGGAGGAGTCCAAGCTGACGCAACACCATATTTGCTGGACCTGAGATGTTCCAGATGATCGGTCCTGTTTTTCCTTGCCGGCTTAGCACTATAGCAGAGAGGAGAATGCCCCCTGTTAAGCCAAGTTTCCAGGAGCCTCCCTGAAAAAGGGGTATGGGAATCATCCCCACAAAGATTCCGAGTAAAATTCCTGTCACAATCGGCAGAAAATCTGTCTCGGTTAGTTTTTTCATGTTGTTTCCCAGAAATTGAGCCACCCCTTCCATGTTGCCTTTGGTAGAAGCCACCATAAGCTTATCACCAAAACGTAACTGGCTGTGGGCTTCAGGAGTGATATCAATACCACTGCGACGGATACGCGTAACAGTGGCGTGATAGTTTTCTTTGAGGTTCAGCTCTGCCAGCGTCTTGTTCACAACCTCTTTGTTGGTGACCAGAATCCATTGAGAGCCAAACTCACCGCTGCGGGGAATCTCCTGTTTGGTCTCCTTTCCGATTAATATGCCAATTTTTTTTAACGCCGCTTTTGTGCCCACAGCGCGAATCAAATCGCCCTTATAGAGAATTGTGTTCTCCTCTGGTTGTCTGAACTGCTCTTTATGAAGAATCCGGGAAATGGTGGCTCCTGTCATTTTTCTGATTTCCAGCTCCCCCAGACGCTTGCCATGAATATTGTCATTTTGAACTGTAAAATTACGGGCTAATAGCTCTGGATTCTTATGCAGTATCGCCTGCTGGTAGTCGGTTTCGGCGGCTTTGAAATGAATACGGAGGATTAGGGGCATAAATCTTAAAAAGAGGATCACTCCAAGAATGCCAAAGGGATAGGATACACCAAATCCGATCGAGATCAGACCAGAGGAGTTAGATTCTATGGCTGCCGCCAATCCCGGAGTGGAGGAGAGGGCTCCGTTGAACAATCCGACAACCAGCTTCATATCGAGTTTGAATATCCAATGGATAGCCAGAGCCAACAGCCCAGCAACGACAACCATGCCAGAACCGAGTATAACCATATTTTTCCCCGGGCCGCGGAAGGAGTCAAAAAAGCCAGGTCCGGCCTGAATACCCACAGAGTAGATAAATAAAATGAGTCCTATCTGCTGCACAATCTTGGGAATCATGATACCAAAATGGCCGAATATCAGAGCCACAAAAATGACAGCGGAGATATCAAAGGAAGTGCCGAAGAAGCGTATGCGGCCTGCAATGACTCCAATGGTTATGATGAGAAAAAGCGCGATATAATCAATATGAATTAAAGAACTCAAAGGAGGTCTCTTTCTGGGGTAAAGCTTGCCTGTCCGTGCTGGGATTTTTCAGGACATAGGTATAGAAAAAAAAGAATCCTGGCCTTGGCAACCGGGAATTCATAGATGGCAGAAAAAAAAGCGAATGCTCTCTAGAGTTTTTTCCCGATTCAGGAAAAATTCGATTGCCGATTTAAAAATGTGTCTTAAATTTGAATTTGTTAGCACTCAGATAAAGTGAGTGCTAACAAATTCAAAAGTGTGATACTTATTGTAATTAAGGAGGAAATCCGGTGGCTATCAAACCATTAGGTGATCGTGTTCTTGTGATGCCTCAATCTGAAGAGGAAAAAGTAGGGAGTTTCTATATCCCGGATACGGCGAAAGAGAAGCCTTCCCTGGGAGTCGTTGTCGAAGTGGGTCCTGGTGAAGGGGATAAGCCGGTTGCCGTTAAGAAAGGGAGCAAGGTTCTTTACGGAAAATATTCCGGTACTGAGGTAAAGGATCAAGGGAAAGAGTATTTAATCATTCGCGAGAGCGATATTCTCGCCATTGTGGACTAAAACAGCAATTTATTATAAGGAGAAGTGATAAGAGATATGGCAAAGCAACTTGAATATAGCGAAGCTGGCAGAAAAAAACTGCTGGAGGGTGTTAACAGTCTGGCAAATGCGGTGAAGGTTACTCTGGGACCGCGGGGAAGAAATGTAGTTATCGATAAAAAATTTGGCGCTCCTACGATCACAAAAGATGGCGTAACCGTGGCCAAAGAGATCGAATTACAGGATCCCTATGAAAATATGGGCGCTCAGATGGTGAAGGAAGTTGCCACGAAAACAAACGATGTCGCAGGTGATGGTACAACAACAGCGACGGTATTGGCTCAGGCAATCATTAAGGAAGGTCTGAAAAATGTAGCAGCGGGTGCCAACCCTATGGATCTCAAACGCGGCATTGATAAGGCGACTGATGTCGTTGTAAAAGAGATCAAAAAAATGTCGCATCCCATTAAAGATAAAAAGGAAATAGCCCAGGTTGCCGCGATTTCCGCGAATAACGACAAGGAGATCGGCGATTTGATTGCGGATGCTATGGATAAAGTGGGCAAAGATGGTGTAATCACTGTTGAAGAGGCAAAATCTATCGAGACTACCTTGGATGTAGTTGAGGGAATGCAGTTTGATCGCGGTTATATCTCTCCCTACATGGCGACCAATCCCGAAAATATGACGGCAACTTTGGAGCGCCCCCTTATTCTCATCCATGAAAAAAAGATTTCGAACATGAAGGATCTTCTTCCTGTTATGGAAAAAGTGGCTCAGATGAATCGTCCGCTTTTGATCATCGCAGAGGATGTGGAGGGTGAGGCGTTAGCTACTATCGTGGTCAATACCATCCGCAAAACCATCCAATGCGTTGCAGTAAAGGCGCCAGGATTTGGCGATCGCCGCAAAGCAATGCTGGAGGATATCGCGATTTTGACCAAAGGTCAGGTTATCAGCGAAGATCTTGGCATGAAGCTGGAGGGAACCACTATTGATATGCTTGGTCAGGCCAATAAGGTTGTTATTGATAAAGAAAACACAACGATCATTGAAGGAAAAGGAAGCGAAGCTGATATCCAGGGACGCGTAAAAACTATCCGCAAGCAGATTGAGGATACCTCATCCGATTATGACCGCGAAAAACTGCAGGAACGTTTGGCAAAGCTTTCAGGTGGTGTTGCCGTGATCAATGTGGGCGCAGCTACCGAAGTGGAGATGAAAGAGAAGAAAGCGCGCGTAGAAGACGCTCTTTCTGCAACTCGTTCCGCTGTGGAAGAGGGTGTTATTCCTGGCGGTGGTTATAGTTTGGTCCGGGCACAAAAAGCTCTGTCCGATCTGAAGCTGGATGGTGATGAGCAGACAGGGGTAGAGATTATCCGCCGTTCCATCGAAGAGCCAATGCGCCAAATTATCAACAACTGCGGCCTTGAGGGCGCTGTTATTGTTGAGCGCGTGAAAAATGAGAAAGAGGGCATTGGATTTAATGCTTCTACTCTGCAGTGGGTGAATCTTGTCGAGGAAGGAATTATCGACCCAGCCAAGGTTACACGGACTGCGATTCAGAATGCGGCCTCCATTGCGGGAATGATGCTGACAACAGAAGTTCTGATTACAGATCTTCCTGAGAAAGAAGCGCCTGCAGCTCCTGCTGGAATGGGTGGCATGGGCGGTATGGGCGGTATGTATTAATATCCGCTTTCCGCAAAGGAGCGTGCTCCATTTTCCAATTCAGCCCGGCGCTTTTGGCCGGGCACTCCTCTTTTTTTTTTTTTGAAAAACAGACCGTTGTATCAGAACGAAAATATCTTCGTTCCTGTCCGATAGCCGTAAAGGCAAAGAAGAAATCATCTTAACAGTATAAGTGAGGTTCCTATGAGTTTCTGGAAGGATTATCTCGGGAAAAAAATCAGCATGAATCGCCTCGTGTTCATGAACCTTTTGGTGATTCTGTTTTTTATGGGGGTTGTTGGAGGGCCGGTGTTTCTCTCCTGCAGCGATTCAAAACCGATTTTTCAGTTGAGCGCCTCGGGAAAAAATCCGCTGGTTGACGCGGACTCCCAGGTTGATGCCGTAAAAATGCAGAACGCGTTTTACAACGTAGCCAAACAGGTCAACCCTGCGGTGGTCTTTATTTCAACGGAATCGGAACGGGAAGTTAGAATTCCCCAATTTGGATTCGAGGGATTCCCTTTTTTTGATATGCAGCCGAATCGCAAGGCGCCTTACCAGAAAAGAAAACAGATACAGCGCGGTTTAGGGTCAGGGTTTATCATCTCTTCGGATGGATATATTGTGACAAATCACCATGTCGTTCAAGGGGCAACAAAGATTACGGTCAAGATTACCCTGGAAAAACAGGAAAAAGAGTATAAAGCAAAGATCATCGGCTCAGATCAGGTACTTGACCTGGCTTTACTGAAAATTGAAGCTTCCAATTTGCCTCATGTATTTTTAGGTGATTCAGATAAGAGCCGGGTAGGGGACTGGGCCATCGCCATCGGCAATCCTTACGGTCTTTCGCATACCTTTACAGTGGGCGTTATCAGTCACATCAATCGAAAAAATATTGATGACCATGGCATTGGCGAATTTATCCAGACAGATGCCTCTATCAATCGAGGAAATTCCGGCGGTCCGCTGCTGAATATCCGCGGCGAAGTTGTGGGAATCAATCGGATGATTTACAGCAACACTGGTGGATCCATCGGAATTGGGTTTGCCATTCCCATTAACAACGCCAAAGAGGTCATTACGCAGCTCAAAAAGGGCGGTAAAGTTTCCCGCGGTTGGCTTGGGGTGCAGGTTCAGCAGCAGCTTGCCGACGAGTTCATGGCTGAATTGGGCATGACCAAGGGACAGGGAGTTTTTGTTGCCAGCGTTATGGAGGGAAGTCCAGCGGCAAAGGCGGGTATTAAAGAGAGAGATGTGATTTTGCAATTTGGTGACAAGCCGATCAAAGAGTTTGCCGATCTCTCCTCCGAGGTGAAAAAGACCAAGCCAGGAAAGACAATACCCGTGTTATTACTCCGAGATAAAAAACAGGTTAAGGTCTGGGTAACAGTTCGAGAGTTTACAGGGAATGAACAGCAGTAAATGATAGCTTTCATGCTGTAAGATATACTCGAAACACTTTGGTTCTCGGGTTTTATACTGGCTAAAGGGTGCGT
>DYNZ01000055.1 GCA_020720805.1 Leptospira biflexa
CGCATCAGCATAATATTTCATAACCTGGATGGCCGGTTGTTTACCAGCTTTACATATCTGCTAATACTAACCAGCCAGCATCATCTTCATTAAATATTTTTCGATAATTCAAATGTCAATTTAATTGCACAATCCAATCCCGCTAAACCTCAAAGCGGAAAATATGTTTCCGCTTAGGACAGATTGAAGCGAAAACAGCTACGCACAAAACGAGGTGCTTAATATAATAGAGGTGATTTTGAAAATAATTTTAAAAAATACGTTATGTTTTATAAAAAAAATGCATTTCGCGGTGAGTCTTTTTTTTATAAAGATAGATTTTTACTGAGGAAAAAAATCGGGAGGAATGACTCAGGCGATGGCGATCCCCTTCGAAGCATAGCTGTTGCGTCTCGATGGTTCGATCCCTCGACTGAGCTCGCCTCAACAAGGCTCGGGATAAACTAAGCTCACCACAGGTACGCCGCAGTGACCGAGTAATTTACCCTGAGTAGATGCCATCCGACACCCAGTTTACCTCGAGTAGCCGCAGGCGTACCGAGAGGAAGGATCGAGGTTGGTGGGCTATACAGCATGACACAGGGGATAGTTAGGTAAGCTTTTATCATGCCAAGTGTTGGCGCAACAAAAGGGTCGAGACAAAACTGATCCTTGAACCCCTTTGCTTTCTGGAAAAAGTGAACTTTTGAGGATAAAAGGAAATTTGAATCGCAAAAATCTTGGAGGTGATGGGGATCGAACCCACGACCCCTACAATGCCATTGTAGTGCTCTCCCAGCTGAGCTACACCCCCATTGATTGCCCTTTTGCGCCCGGAAAGGGGCACAGGAGAGGCCAATTTTTTGGACTCCCGACAGGGCTGTCAACAAAAAATAAGCTCTGTTGCAGAGCAACCGTGATTCCCCTCTTTTTTTCAAATTAGTGTTGCTTTTCTTGACCCGTTTTCCTTCAATGGAAGCCCTTTACATTATGGAAAATAGGATTTTTCGCTATGAAAACGAACAAAAAAACCCCAAAGCAGAGAAACATTGAAAAAAACCGTCTGGCGAAGATTGAACGCAACAAAAAAAGACGCGAATCTGCCAAGAGAAAAATGAAATTCATGGCGCAAGCTGAAGAGCAGGGCAAATAGCTTAGAAGCGGGATTTACGAAAGAGATAGACCCCGACGCTAAAAAACAGAATATTGCCAAACCAGGCTGCGAGAACCGGATTCACCAACCCCTCCCGGCCCAATATCTTCCCTGTCTGCAAAAACAAGATATACAGAAACGCCATAAACAGACTCTGGGCAAAGGCCAGGACAATCACTGCTTTCTTAAGCCTGGTGCCCGTAGCCGCCCCTAAAAACGTCAGGATAAATGCCATAAAAGGCATGGAGATCTTCGCCTGCAGCTCCACCTGCTCCAGACGGTAGGGTTTTCCTGCGGCGCGCAGCTCCTGGATATACTCAATCGTCTCCGCAAAGCCCAGAGCATTGCCCTTGACAAAATGGGCGTTAAATTTCCGCTCCTTTATCGTTACCCGCTTTAAGGGCAGATGCACAGGAAAAAACTCCTTCTCAAAGCGCTGCTGTTCCACAAGCTGTCCGTCATAACCGATAGCGTACCTATATCCGTTAAAAAAATGCCACTTCCCCTCCTGGTAGCGCGCCTTGCTCGCGATGATCCGTTCCTGCATCTTGTTTTTGACAAGATAAAGGATATCAACACCGACCAGCTCCTGCTCAGCATGCAGGAACTTATCCGCAAAGATAAAATAAACTCTATCGTTGTCCTTAGGGCTGCGGATGCGAATCTGGTTGCGGTCGTTGGAGCGCGAGAACTCGGCATTGCACCAGGCTTTGTCAGGATATTTCTGGATATAGCACTTGTATAGCTCGCGCTCCTTGTTGCTATAATTCACAAGTTTTTCATTGAGAAAAAAAATAACGCCCGAAAGAAAAAGACTGATGATCATCATCGGCGCCGCGATGCGAAAAAAGCTGTTTCCGCCTACCATGATTGCTGTTAACTCATTATTTTTATTCAACATACCAATGGTATAGCTTGTGGCAAAAACCAGGCACATTGGCAGTATGCCTGTTATATATTCGGGTAGATGGTGCAGCCAATAAAACAGCGAAAGCTCCAGCGGCTGGCCGCGGTTCATGGTCCATTTCATATCGTCCATCACCCGCGTAACAATTAGAATCCCGACTATCAACACAAGAGAGCCAAAGATCGGCTTTAGAAATTCGCGGCTGACATACTTATCCAGAATGCTCATTTTTCACGCACCGGCAACGGCAGCAGACTCAAAGGCGACAGGAGCTGGCCGCCCATGCGCACGCTCAGATGCAGGTGCGGTCCCGTGGAGACACCCGACGATCCGACATATCCGAGCAGGGTTCCGCGCCGCACCTGCGCGCCTGTTTTTACCTGCATAAGGGAGAGGTGCTGGTAATAGGAAAAAAATTCTTCACCATGATCTACAATCACAATCTTTCCTTCATAAAAAAAATCCTCCGCCAGCACCACGGTTCCATCCTGGATAGCGCGCACAGGTTCGCCCCAGGTGCCTGACAGATCGACCCCGGTATGCGGTCGGCCCGCAATGCCATTGTACAATCTTGTTTGATAGAAGGGAGATGTCACCGGCGCCAGTTCTCTGGCATCTCCAAATGGCCCTTGCCATTGACGCTCGCTCCTGGTTCGAAAGGCAGCATTGATCTTTTTCCCCTGCTCGGCGATCTCACGCAATGTCTGCGGCGGCAATTTCCTGGTAAACTTGCGCGGCACAGTCAGCTTCACAATCGATTGTGGAAAAGCGGTAGCCTCTATGCGCAACGCAAAGTTCAAAGCGCTGCGCCACACCCCCGCGTCCGATTCTCTGACAAATAGATTCAACCTATACAACCCTGGCCGCATGGTCGGACCAACTGGCAAGAGTCCGTCCCAGCCGCGTTTTCGCTCTCCTTGTAGTGATACTTTTTTTCCCCAGGCGCTAAGATAAAAATGGGCCGCTTTGCACCGCTCCTGGCTGCGGCACTGCAGATCCAGATAGATCACCTCACCCTGGGCAAACTTTCTCGCCGATAGCCGCACCCGATAATGATCGTTTGCAAACTCCCGGGCTTCAATTTTTTCAACAATTCTGTTCTTGATAGAATCCGCAACCAGATCCATGCCGGCTATCAGGAGTGCGCTGCCGGCGACCAGAATGCAGGCGATAACCTGCGTCACTCTACGATGGAACGCCATACCACTTCCCCCTTTTGGTTGGTATAACCCCAGCCGCCGCCCTGAATCTGTACCGGAGCCAACTCCCTTAGAAAGGGCCAAGCCTGGCGAAATTTCGGCTGGATGGCAAAGGCTCCGGTTTTGTCGATATATCCCCATAGCTCACCCTGCTTGACTGCGCACAGTCTGCGGGAAAACTGCGGATGGCGAACGGTCTCCCACTGTGGCTGGATGGTCATCTCACCAAGCTTGTTGATAAATCCGATTTTCCCATCCCGTCGAACCGCGGCCAATCCCTGCGCAAATGGCCAGGCATCGTCAAAGGTAGCTGGAATCTGCCACTCTCCGCGCGCATTGATATAGCCATATTTTGCCTGGACGCGTGCGACTGCCAACCCCTCCTGGAATGGCCATACCGCGTCAAATCTGGCTCCAATTACCAGCTCTCCTTTCCGGTTGATAAAGCCCATTTTGTCCCCGAGGTGGACCTGACGCATTCCTTCTTGGAACGGGTGAGCATAGGAAAAAGCCCGATCAAAAAGTTTCTGTCCGGTGGCATTGATATAATAAACCTTATTTTGAATCAGAACCGCTGCTGCTCCATCTGAAAAATCCCAGGCAAAATCAAACTGATAGGGAATAACAACCTGACCCTGGGGATTGATATAGCCCCATCTCTGGCCATTAAACACAGCCGCCAGCCGCTCGTGAAAATCGCGGCTCAATGTAAATTGAGGCGGTATCACGATGCGTCCCTGGGTGTTTACATAACCCCACATTTCCTTTAGCCGCACCCTGGCTAAATTCTCCCGGCTGACGCTGGTATTTTGAAAATCTACTTTTAGATATTCCCCTGTATCGCTTACAAAAGACCAGGAGTTCCGTTTTTGAATCGGATACAATACGGTCTCCACAGGCTCGACCGCCGGCTTGCAGGATGCCAGAACCGCAGCCAAAGCAATAGCTATAAACATTCGCTTGATCATCAGCTCTTCCCGTTTCTCCTATTCTTCGATTCCCCTTTGGCGATTCTTGACAGCTCCGGAACATCCTCAGAGCGCCTCTAAAAAACGAAAAAAATAGAACGCCAGCTCCCCTTTCAGGGAGATATCTTCCACCCACATAGAATCGCGGTGTTTTTTTAGTAAACTGGAAAAAAGGAGGGATACCTCCCGCAGGCGCTGGATCAGCATATCCCGTATCCGATGGGAGCTAAGGTTTGCGCCTGCCTCGGAGTAGCTCTGAATCAACTGATCCAGCACCTCCACACCTTTTTTATACTGAACAAAGATCATCTGCTCCAGCTTGCTCTGGGAAAAATCGCTGTCAACACGGCACTCTGCGGCTCGCTGAAACGCACTAAAAAAATTTCCAAAGGCCTGAAAGCGCTCAAAAAAATAGGTGTCATATTGGGACTGGATCGGCTGGCGCAACCGCTCAAAAAGACGTAATGAGCGCTGTAGCAGGTAATTATAGTCATGGTAGCTGTTCAGACCGGCGGCGGTGGTACGCAGTTGCGGCCGATGCAGGCTGTATAGATAGTAGAGATACAACGCCTCCTCGCCGAGCTTGATGGCAACCACAAGGTCGCGCTTGATGTCCGGTGGTGCCGCTGCCTTTTGGCTGGGTCGCGCCTGCCTCTGATCCAGATGATAATCCAGCTCGGTAAAGCTCTGCTGAGCCTGCCAATGATTTTCCAGAATAGAGCGCGCCGCACTGAGCTGCTGCATCTGTGTGTGCGCGAACTCTTTCTCCCCCGCTGACTGAAATTTATCAGGATGGATATGCTGAGCACGGATCCGAAAATAGCGCTGCACATCCTCCAGGGTGGATTGACTGGTTATCTGTAAAAGGGTCGCAGCTTCGACGAGAGTCATGGCATTTCCTGGTTGGTATAATTTCCAGTTCCAGGATTCGCCGGCCGCTTTTTTCCGACAACCAGCTTTTTCCCGCACCAGAATCAATTTTTCAGCCTAAAAATAGGCCTAAAATGCAGTTTAAACGACTTCTTAAAGTTCTTAACAGAATTATTTGCTTGCCCTTTTTCCTGTTTTTCAAAAAATGGTTCTCAATCACAGACAACTTTATCGAGTTCAAACATTTTTGAATAGGAAGGTCTCTTATGGCAAAAATTTCATTAGTAGGCTTTGGTGGCATTGGTATCGAGGCTGCCAAAATTATCGTTCAGGATCCAACCCTGACTTCTGACATCGTAGCTTTCGACCGCAAAGAGGCGGTTGACCAGGTTCCAGGCGCTCTAGTCGGCGCGTATGAGGAGATCCTCGACGCTATTGGTATTATGCAGACAGGACACACCATCAACCTGACTTCGAACCTGGATGATATTGCCGGTTCTGATGTTATCATTTTCACTGCTGGTCTACCCCGGAAAGCAGGCATGAGCCGCGCTGACCTGATTGGCGTAAACACAGACATCGTTGGCCCAGTTGCTGAAAAAATCAAATCCGTTGCTCCAAATGCATTCTTGATTATGGTAACAAACCCTCTGGATGCCATGGTTGAACTCGCGTTCCGTAAAACTGGATTCGCGCCTCATAAAATTGTTGGTCAAGCGGGAGTTCTGGATACAGGTCGCCTTGTCATCGAGGCCTCTTTGGCAACCAAAGTTCCCTGCTCGCAAATCAATGCAATCGTATTGGGCGGACATGGACCGCAGATGGTTCCTGTTTACAGCCAGACTACAATCGCAGGCAAACGGATTACGGATTACATTCCTCAATCTGAAGTGGATGCGATCTCTGCGCGTGTTGCTGACCGCGGCGCTACCATCATCAAGAGACAGGGTAGAAGCGCTGTTTTCTCAACTGCTCTTGCTGCCGTTAAAATGGCCAAAGCATATATCCTGGATCAGCGTATGCTGCTGCCGACTGCTGCCCGTCTGAACGGTGAGTATGGCGTAAAAGATTTCTTCATCGGAGTTATGACTGAAATCTCAGCCAAGGGTGCACGCATCGTTGAATACCCAATCAATGGTGACGAAAAAGCGCTACTTGAGAAGAGTATCAAAGAAACCAAAGACATCGTTGCTGACCTGAAGTAACACATCAGCGCATATCCGGGTGCTATCCTGGATATGCGCACATTTACCATCCTAGGTAAACGAAACTTCTAATAATCCTTATACTCCCGGGTTTCCCGGAAATAATCCCGAAAACTAAATCCCATATTCATCGGATTGTCTTCTAATATATATTCCAAATAGAGGATATAAAACCACATCAGCGAGTCTTCTCTGGTTTCAATGGAGCGGTACTTTACATTCGGGTCTTCCCAATCCTTGATAGTCACTGAGTGATTCAGGATCGCAACCATATCAATCTCATAGGCATTGAGGATATCATGCGATTTGTAAAAATGGAGCAGGTAATCCTTCACCTGATGAAACGAAACCTCAGCGTCGTAAGCAAAGATGGCGCAGGGTATCTTTCTTGCTACCCCCTCTCCCTCAGCCTGGCTCTTGGGGGTTAACCTTTTAAAAGAGATCACCTTTTGCAGCATATCATTCAGGGTATCGATCGTCAAAACAGGAACAGCGTAGATAGCTCCGGCCACAAACTCAATAACCTCTGCATCCCCCATGATGCGACCGAGGTTCTCGATCCACTTCTGGCTGATCAAAACCGACGCCTCCTGCGATCGATGGCCAAGAGAGTCCACAGCCCGACCGGCGTTGACCTTAAAATGGTTGGGCAGGTGATCGCGAAAAAACTGTTGCAACGGTTCCTGAAACTCTTCTATTTTACTCCGCTCAGAAAGCTTGCCACGAATTTTAGTCATTCGCTCATTTTCCCCAAGAAAATACTTTTGAAACATACCTGTCCTGCTCTCAACTGAAGTTAAGCGGTTTTGCCGCGGGATTTTAGGCAGTTACCTCAACCGAAGCGGAAATGTCAAACACCAATTCCCAAAAGGCTTTGCCAGCGAAATTGTCGATTTTGCCATCGCTTCTCTTTCGATTTTATAATTCACCTTACATCATTTTTCTTGCTTTTTCCCGCGCTTGTGGTTGAATTAACTGGTATTTTCCAGAAACTGCGAAAATGGATTCACGAACAGTTTATGAAACAAAAAATCAGCAAAGGCCTGGATAAGGCGCAACTCAATTGGGATCGCATACGCAAACTTTCACTAAGCCGGCTTACGGGCAACCACCCCCTAGTTCTGTACCATTATATAACAGGGAAGTGCTCCTGCCGCTGCCCCTATTGTTACTATGTCACCGGATCTATGCTTGATCTCAATACCGTTGAAATTCTCAGCATCTACGAACAGGCCAAGGATCTTGGCTATCTGGCTACTGTGATTACTGGGGGAGAGCCTTTCCAGAGGCCAGATCTTCCAGAGATCCTTGAGTACATTCACTCGCTCGATATGACAGTGCATTTAATGACGAACGGATACCATTTACAGGAACAGTGGCTCTCCGTACATAAATATGTCGATACCCTCATCATCTCTGTTGATGTGGCTGACGATGACCTTGATAAAATACGACGCCGTCCGGACAGCTTCCAGGCCATCGTAAATGGAATTGACTTTGTCAAGAAACACAGTTCGCTTCCCATCATCATCAACTCCATACTGTGGAAACAAAATAAAGAGATGATCCTTGATCTGGCCACCTTTGCAAGAGATATGCAGGCAATGGTCAATTTTTACCCCATGGATGCCTACAGAATGTTTCGCAACAACCAGAAAGACAGCAAGGAAAACCTGGCTTTGGATTACTCTCTTCTCAGTGAAATTTTTCAACAGATTCAAGAACTGAAAAGCAAAAAATTCCCTATTCTCAATAGCGACGATTATATCAAAAAATTCGTGAATTACAAACCTGCGTTTCAGTGCCATTTTCAAGAATTTTTTACCCAGATTATGGCTAACGGCGAGGTGGTCGATTGCTCTACCTGGGGAGACCCCCTGGGCAATGTCCAGCAGACGACCCTGGAAAAAATTGTACAGGCGAAGCACTCCCAGACAGCCAGGAAACGGGCACATAGCTGCAATGCCTGCAACCGTTCCGAAGTCATCGAGCTGTCGCTGGCCTACTCCTGGCACAGGGAAGCGATTCAGAATATGTTGCGCTGGCTCTAAAAAAGGGTCTGTTGCCATGAGAAAGGAACCGGTTAAAGTTATCTATATCACAGACCTGCATGAGGCGGTCAAAGAGATCCGGTATCTGTTTCGGATGACGGAAGCAGACCTGTACCTGGTAAGCGGCGATCTCCTCTATCGGGCATTCTACTCTTACGACCTGATCTACGAATTTATCTCACTGCAGGAGGATTTCCACTCCTTATCGCATCTGGTCGCCGGTGGGGATAAAAAGCCGTTTGACCTGGCCCAGCGTATGATATATGGCAATCTGTTTAATGGATCCGACCTGGACCTCTGGCTCAGCAGGTCAGAACGTTATCTGGAACTCTACGCCAAAGCCAAAACCACAATGCTGGAAAAATACCACGTACTCGAGGAAGTTTTCAGAAAATACTGCAGGGTTCCGGTTTATGTGATACCCGGGAATTATGACACAGATCTGAACCGTACAGCTCTGCAATATCGCAATCTACATAAAAAAAGCATCTATTTCTATGACTACAAAATCTCAGGATTTGGCGGAGCCGATGTCGTAACCCTTGGCATTCCCGAAAAAATTACGATTCCCTATATCGACGAAGACCCCGCAAAAACAACCGCCAGCCTTGCTTATGAATTTTTTCAACGAGAACAGCCCAATATCATGCTGATCCATAAACCGGTGTATGGTTTTTTTGACAAACTCAAATCAAGGGGTCACACCGGCAGCCTGGCTCTGGCACGTTTAACCGAAGAGAGTAGTCGACTATGTCTCTCCCTGAGCGGTCATATTCATGACGACAGGGGTGTCACCAGGAAAAATAACACCATCTATCTCAATCCAGGGAATTTTGGCAGAACCGTACAGATAGAGGGGCTATCCGATGGCGGTTTTTTCGCGGAGATCTACCTGGATCGCAACCCCGAGGCAACAGGTTTTCAAGAGAGTGTTCGCCGAGTCAAGCTTATGGCCCTGCAAAAGGGTCGCATCCAACAGCTTGACGAGGTGATCTACTATCCTGACTCCCTGTTTACCGGAAAATTTGGCGTTTTTTCCGAACTAAAAACCTACTTTATGCAGTTTGAAACCCTCTCCAGCAAACGACGGATGAGACATTTTATGCGTATCGCCCGCTCTATTCAGGGCAGCGGCGAAACCATTGCCTTTGATATCCTTGGTTCTGTCAATTTTGGCATGAGCGAGGAGGCCTCTGACCTGGATCTGGTCATGTACCACTCTTGTCCAAGCCAGCATCAATGCGATATGGCTCACTGTTTCAAATCAAAGCATTACCAACATATTTTGGAAAACAACCTGCTACGTCAGTTTTCCAGCGAACAGTACCCCCTCGAGTTTATCGATTGCGTCAATCTGGACCAGGTAAAAAGGGCTCTGGCAAACCATGACGCCCATGATGAGACCCTGATCCGTTATATTTTTTATCGAAAACTGGGCAGACCGATCAACAAACGCATTCTGGCTGCCATCGACCAGTTGGTGGAGGCTCAAAGCGAATTGAAAAGGGAGGTCGAAGAGAACCTTGATTACCTCATGGAAAATGTCGCAGAGAATACCACACAAAAGAACAGTATGGAAAAATACCGCAACCGTTTGAGCAATATGGGGATTCTTCTTCCCAAGCCGATCCGGGAAAAGATACTGCACCTGTTAGGACATAAAAAATAGAGACATAAAAAATTAATCCTTTGACAATTCCTTTGCCAGAGTCCTATTTGTTTCGTGGTACGACCCAATCCCTTCT
The DNA here is from genome assembly GCA_020720805.1 of Leptospira biflexa. Lineage (GTDB taxonomy): Bacteria > Spirochaetota > DYNZ01 > DYNZ01 > DYNZ01 > DYNZ01. The sequence goes on from DYNZ01000055.1 coordinate 10,078, forward strand.
GGAGAAACAATATGCGTAAAAAAATTTTTCTTATATCCATTGTGGTGCTTGTAGCACTTTTTGCTTTTGGATGCGGCGATTCCGCTAACGTAAAACAGACAAATTATGCCTCTCTCCTATCTGGAACCTTTGTCTATTCTGGACCTGTCCCTGGAGCAGGCCCCTTAACGCTGACCCTTGTACTTGACTCCGCTAACAGGAGCTTCACCTACAAAGAGGCTGGTAATATTAGCAATCGGACTTACAAAGGTAGCTATGCCATTCTCGGAAATCAGGTACTCTTTACAAGCCAACGCAATGAAGTCTCCAAGCATACAGTGACAGCAACAGGAAATGGTTTCAAACTAAGCTGCATCAGCAATGAAAAGCCAATCACCTTTGGTCTCCAACCGCTGGAAGGCAACACCATCGAGTATTACAAACAGTAAACATTGACGCAAAATCCTGCTCCACCAGTCAGCCTTACCGACAATAATGGAGCTTACCGCTTTTCAGGAGAGCCAATTTCATCCGGGCATTATCAGGCTTTGACTGGTTGGATTCACAGGAACGATGACACAGATATACTCGAAACACTTTGGTTCTCGGGTTTTATACTGGCTAAAGGGTGAGTCGACATCGCTGGCATTGCCTTGCGATATCCGAAACCCAAAATGCCTTTAGTATTTGCAAGGATTGCCGATATGCAGACAAAAACCATTCTCATCACAGGAGCGACAAACGGTATAGGCCGTCAAACCGCCCTCCAGTTAGCAAAAACCGGTGCTCGCCTGACTATCCATGGCCGGGACAAACTACGCAGTCAGCAGACCGTGCAATGGCTGCAAAAAGAGAGCGGCAATCCACACATATTTGCCATCACCGCTGATCTTTCCTCCCAAAATGGTGTCGAGTTCCTGGCAGAGGAGTTTCTTAAAAAAAACAGCTCGCTTGATACTTTGATCAATAATGCCGGTGCAATTTTTTTTCAAAAGGAAAAAAATGCGAACAACTGGGAAAAGACCTTTGCCTTAAACCACATGAACTATTTTTATCTGACCCACCTGCTCATGCCATTGCTTAAAAAAAGCGCTGCCCAAAAGGGCGATGTCCGTATCATCAACACCTCCTCAGGAGCGCACAAGGCTGTAAAAAGACCCATTAATTTTTCAGATATTCACCTAGAAAACTCGCCCTACTCCGGCTGGATTCGCTACTGTGAAACCAAATTGATGAACATCTATTTTACCTCTGCCCTGGCGGCCCTGCTGCAAGGACAGGCCATTTCCGTTAATGCCCTTCATCCCGGCTTTGTTGATACGGGATTTGGAGACAATAACCGGGGACTCTGGAAGGCTCTGGTCGTGGCCGGGAAAAAATTAATTGCCATTAATACAGCCAAGGGTGCAGCTACCACTATCTTTTTGGCGACCGCTCCAGCCGTTAAAGATATTTCAGGCAGGTATTTCTATAAAAACCGGCAGGCACAAACTACGGATCTGGCGAAAGACAAACAGGCAGCCTATGACCTTTGGCATCTCAGTCTGGAATTATTGGGTTTGTCAAAATTCAACTCCTGATATGGCTAGAGCAACAGATCGCTAATAAATCGTCATCAATCCGGTACCATCGGCAAGCCAATTTCTTAGCCAAATCCTATTTTTTTCTTGCCTTTTTACGGCATTGATTCTAACATTTGACCATTCAAAACATTCTATTTCTACCCAAAGAAGCTGTTTCTCCAGCAACGTTTCCATAGAATCACGATTCTATCAGGTAGCGTACAGTAGAAAGTAACTTGTGCCGTTTTGCAATAAAGGCCTGGACTCTTTTCTTTGCAGTAGAACCATTTTTAAGGAAAGCTGAGCTGGATTGCTGCCTCCTCGCGATGCTAGCGGTTTGGTCTCTCTGCTTTCCGGACGAGGACGTGTGCCATGACTGGGAAAAAATCGCCCAGGGCTGACTTTTTCTCCCATCTCTGGGAAAATATTATACAGATTATTAGCTTTGGATTTCTGGGCATTGAGAAGCGAACCTCCAGAGAGTGGCCCTATCTGAACCAGCAGGCACGCAACCGCCTGAAAGCTGTAATCTATATGCGGGAGATCCGCAAATGGAATTTTCAGTTATGGGATATCCGCCTCAATGGAGGGTTTATTGTTGAAGAGCATTTTACTTTACCGGTAATCCAGATGGCAGAGATTATTATCTACGAATTCGGCAAACAGGAAGAGCTTTACGAGCCCGAAATAAATTTTAATTATGCCATTTTTTTACTGACCGCAAAAGGAATTATCGGAAATAATCTGCGTTCTTCTCTGGAGGAGCTCCATCGATTAAAACTACGCATTCTCTCACCGGAAAGCTCTCCCACCGACCGGGCCAATGAGGTCATTCCACCCAGTTATACGCTGGCTAAACAGGCTATCCTGCAGCTTGATAACTGCCTGCGAATCTACTGGCAGAAACAACATCATCTTGAGGCCGTGCATAGCAGCAGCGCTGATCAAATTATAGCTGGTTAAAAGATTTCTACGAATCACCTCTCTTTTTTTCTTGTATCTACATCGCCTTCTTCTGCAGAGTGTGCGAAAAATTTACAGCAGGAATGCCGATGGACAACACAACTCATTTAATTCGTATTCCCAATATGGAGAACCATAACTGTTTCGGTTGCAGTACAGAAAATCAATTTGGTTTGCATCTGCAGTTTTTTACCGATGGTGAACATATACTGGCGTTTCCTGAAGTGCCCCCCCATCTTTGCGGTTGGGAAAATATAATCCACGGGGGCATAACTGCCACAATCCTGGACGAAATCATGGGCTGGTCTGTTCTCTATTTATTAAAAAAATTTCCTATGACAAAAACGATGACAGTGGATTATCTGAAACCCCTTTATATCGGTGAAAAATTGAAAGTGGTGGGAAGCGTAATCCATATTCAAACCGATAGAGAAGCGCGTATCAGAGGCGAGCTATACAACCAGAATCAGGAGTTGTGCGCCCGGGCGGAGGGAATCTTCGCCACCTTTCCTCCCAAGGTATTGCAGAAAATGGGTGTGGTGCGTCCGGAGATGGCGGCCGAGTTTGAGAGGATCATCCAGCAGCGTGAAAGGTAAAAAGAATTTACGACAGGGGCAAATCCCGCATTAATATTTCAAAGCTCTCCTGATCCTCCATATCAATGCCAATAATCTGTATTCCCAAATCCCAATTTTCCTCAGTAGCGTCCGCTTGAGCGCGGATGACGATACCCTCTCCCCTGATTTTCCCCTTAGCTCCCGAAATTGCGTACTCCAGAAGAAAAAAAACCCGAGAATAGAGGTCACAACGATCTGATGATGTGCATCGCAACCCAGCCTGGCTAACATTGACTGAAAAAACCTGCATCGTTTTTTCCCGGTCAAACCGAAGTTCAACCAACTGTTTCAGGTCAAACCGCGGATGCTTTCTTCTTTCCCTGCTCATGGAATTCCTCCTTGAAACAACCAGGCATCTACAACTTTTTATTCTGTGACAGAATAAGTATGGATTATAGGATTCAGATGTTCAACCAATTATTTTTTCCTTAATTGGGAAAATGCGCGAAAGGCCCGATACATAAATAGTAAAAAAAGGAGGCGAACCACAAGTCCGCCATACGGGATGCCCGCCTTGGTAGAGACAGCCAAATAGAGACTCAAGGTGCCATCACCAAGATACAAAAGCATACCTACCAGGAGAGCTAGAGCATGCCCCTTTTGGGTAAAAAATGCCAATACGATATAGAGAATTCCCAACACCAAAGCATAGGAATTCACTCCGAGGTTTTGCAAAAACGACAGTTTTACTACGACTGCTAAAAATCCAAATAACAGATTAAAAAAACCAATTAGATAAAGCAGGCTCCAACCTGCTGCAATCTTTCGCTCTGGATCGCTATCAGATCCAGGCAGGGGTTTTCCCTGAAAAGAGAGCTCCAGCTCCGCAAAAATCCCCTGGCGCTGCTGCTTTATCAAAAGCTCCTTTCCCTCAGCCAGGACAAGCGTCAAACCCTGCTGCAGCCGTGGATCTGCCAGAGAGCCGGCAAACAGCTCCTTTCCTAAATAGGATAATTTGATCTGCCGCTGTAGGAGATGCCAGCGAACCTCAAGATCTTTCGGCTCTCCCTGGATCAACGCATACCTTTTTGTCGGCATAACTCAAACCCTTTCGAAGTGAAAAACAAAAACTGCGATTCTCAATCGGCTCATCAGAATAGGAACCAAAAACCCGCTGTACCACATATACTCGAAACACTTTGGTTCTCGGGTTTTATACTGGCTAAAGGGTGCGTCGACATCGCTGGCATTGCCTGGCGATATCTGAAAACCAAAAAGCCTTTCGTATAGTTATGCTATAGACTCTGTTGCCAGTTGCGAATCACAAGCAAATTTCCGCTTTGAAAGCGAATTTTCACCTTTTCTGCTAAAGCTTGATTGGAGACACCCACCATATCGCCAAATCGAAGGGCGCCATGGCGCAAAGGCCAACGAAGTCCATCAGAGTCAATGCCACCTGCATCCCAGAAGGGAATCAGGGAAATGGTCTGCCCTATGGTTGCAGGAAAGAGATAATCTCTACCCGGTTTCACCACATCAATCCGCTGATTACCGCTAAACAGAACAAAATCCAGCTCCTGGAACTGCAAAACGGTAGAAAGCCCTGCCAGCATATGATCAAATCGATCTCCTCCAAAATGGTACACAAATATCTGTTGAAAACCATGACGCCAGAGATAGGCCGCAGCCTTATCAAAATCGGTTGTCTCCTGGTCTTTATCCATGAGAAATTGTGGATACTTTGGTAGCTTGCCGGCAGCGTTCAACAAACCTTCAGAGTTTTCCAAAGCCAGGTCAAAACCAGGATTATCCTCGCGCATGATCTGCTCTGGATCAAAGCGTAGCGAATCAAAATCACCAATGACCACAGAGGGGATCAGGCTATGACTGAGACAATGGCGCAGCGCGCCATCTGCAGCCACCGTAAAGAGCAGTGGGTCTATCATAGCGCCATAGGCAAATGCGCTTCCATTGAGAAACAAATTTGCACTGCGCGACCTATCCTTGTGTGCCATGATGTTTCTTTTTCCTTTAACGTTGCCGATAGGCAAACATAGCTATCGATACAGCCAAAGCGCCATTGAGTGAATCCACCTGATCCGAGATGGCTATCTGGTATTTTTTTTCCGGGAAGATATTGGTGTTTCCGGCAAACCCCTGCCCCTCCATTCCTGCGACAATCCCCACCTCGGTTAAATCGCTCATACGCTCAATGGCCTGCCCGCCACTATCCAAAAAGGCCATTGGCAGATCGACGCTAAGACGCACCAGCTCAGCCAAGGACGGCCCCTGCTCTAGGCGCACTAGCATCAGGGTGGAACCTGCGGCTCGTACCGCTTTCGGATGCCAGGGGCTGGCAGCCTCCTGCAGCAGGATCACACGATCAACCCCAAACGCGGCGGCAGAACGGATGCTTGTACCCAAATTGCCTGGATCTTGAAACGGCAGAAAGAGAGCCATCTCCCCAGGTTCAATGTTGCCCTTCCACATCTCCAATGCCGGCTTTTTCATCAACAGGAGCGGATATCTGGTTTTGAAAAGATCCAGCTCAGCAAATAAACTATCCTTGAGTACATAGATCTGCATCTCATTGCTCACCTTATCCGATAGAAGCCTTTCCATGGAGGCGGCAAGAACAATACCCATGCATTGACTACGTATAGCACGATTTTTCTCTGCAAAAGCAAGTACTTCGTAAATAATTTTTTGCCCGGATACCAGATATTGATTCTCTTTATTGATGCCCGGCGAGTCTAAAATTTTTCGAAATATTTTGAATACCGGATTTGCCGGACTGGTAATCTCTTTCACCATACGATTGCTATCCAGACCAGCTTGCTCCTGTCCTACTAGCTGACCTCGTCGTTGAATCGATTCCCGCTGCCGCGTGTACTGGTATAATGTCCGGTGATGCGAGCTATCATGGAGCTGGTATTCATACCTTGCATGAAGTTTATAATCTCCGTGAAACTGCTCGTTGGCCTGTTCCTCCTCTTGTTTACTTCGAGGACCTTTCATTAGAAGCACCTGACCGTCCTCGGGCAGAAAAAAAGAAGATCGTGAGAGAGTCTCTGGAATCGATTCCAGAGCCCTGGTGATCACTCCCTGGACAGGCAGAGCAAAACCAGGTCCCACTCGATGCGCAAAGGTCTGAATTTTCGTTAAACCAAGCTGGTGAATAACATGATCTAAAAACGCAACCCTCTTTTTTCGAACCTCTGCCAGAATCACATCCGTATCAGGGTGGAGAATCTTTAGTACCATTCCCGGAAAGCCTGCGCCAGTGCCAATATCGACAAGGGGTGACGGTAGCTGCGGAATATATTTCAAAACCAGCGCCGAGTCAAGATAGTGCTTTATGACAATATCATGAAAGGAGATTAACCTTGATAGATCGCGATCGTCGTTGGCATCCTGTAGCAGCGTATGATAATGCCATAATTTTTCCAATGCTTCACGATTCCATCCGGGAATCTCCGCATTTTGCAATAACCGCCACAATTGTTCCTTTTGCCCCATCTCATCGTGCATACCTGCGCCGCCTTAAAAAAAAATGTTCATCCCATCCATATACTGTTTGCAATAGACTTTGTACCAAAAGGACGTTGGTATACTGCGAAGAAAGTGCTTTTCGCGCTTTCTGGTGCTTCGACCTTGCTCAGCACAAGCTTCGTTATCCTTGTTGCCGAATTTTCATTGAAATTCGGCATGTCCCCGCAAAACCTTTCCAAGGCTTTTGCGGGGACAGACATGGTTTCCCGGGACGATGCGTCTTCGTATCGCTTCCGAATTATAAAATACAAAAAGGAAGCGATGCTGCGGGGAAAACCAATTTCTTTTCGGTATAATACCACGACCTGTCAATACCCGACGCAAGGCAATGCCATGCAGTCAGGATATTCTGCAACCGTTAATGCGACGTCCACGGATGGAGAATAGCTGACCCAAGTTCGAATTTGACCGGTTGGGCAATGCCATAACCGGTCAAATTCGATGCTTATTGGTAGAGCTGACGACACACTGTAGCTGTTCTCTTTTTTGGCAACCAATTCATGCAAACTTTGTGGAAGTGTATTGACGCTTGTCTGGTTATTCCTCTTTTGGCATCATGACAAAGGATATCGAGCGAAGTGTATCTGACATGATTTCGATCAATAATCTTTTCACGACTTGCGAAGCAAATTGGAATCAATTTATTTTTTTTCTGAAGAACCTATCGCATCTATCAACTCAGGATTTGCCGCAGGCAAATCAGCACCTCCCCATTCAGCATTTTCTGGAGTTCTGCCGCAAATTCATCGCGTTTGAAGATAACCATATTCTGGTGATCCTCAAACCGCCAGGGGTTTTGAGCCAACAGGATAAAAGCGGACATCCTTCCGTCCTGGAGATTTTTAGCCTCTATCTGCGCTTTGCCTATCACAAGCCAGGCAAAGTCTTTTTGGCTCCTGTTCACCGCCTGGATCGACCAACCTCTGGATTGATGCTCTTAGCCCGAACATCCAAAGCCGCGGCCAGACTCTCGGATCAGATGCGAGAACGTCGAATTGGGAAAACATACCTGGCTGCAACCTCTCGTAAAAACAGCAAGCTTGCAGATCAGGGTTCCCTAAATGGGCACCATTTCAAAAAAAGCCATGGCCGGGCCGGCAAAGGAAAGATATTCACCGCCCTGACCAGCGGCTCCTTATCCAAAGACAACGAAGGGCACATAGCATCCTTGGACTACCAGCTTATCCAACCACATAACCAGGGTTACCTGTGGCAGGTTCAAATTCACGGAGGCAAATTTCACCAGATCCGCTCTCTTTTCAGCGCGCACGGTATGCCGCTGATCGGTGACATCAAATATGGCGGCAGCAAACTTGATCACAACTTTCACATGATTGCATTAATGGCCTCGCGCTTGAGCTTCCTCCACCCGACCAGGGACGAAGAGATCGTGATCGGCCTGAATCAGTTTGCCCCATGGGCAGAGGAGGAGTTTTTCTCTTTTTTTCGTGAAAATTATTGATATTTAATTCAACAGCTCTGCTGTAGCTGTCATAAGACGCATATAGATTCCAGGATTTTTCCGGATAAACCGGGTAAGGTCAGCGGGTTGAATCTGAAACAGCCTGGCATCCTCAAGGACAACAGCGGAAAAGGGGGCGGGAGTCTCCTTCTGAATGGAAAAAATCTCGCCGACAAAGTCGCCGGTCTCCAATATTTTGATCTGGGTATTCTCTTTGTAGAGCGCAATCTTCCCGGATTCAATAATAAAAGCAGCTGGTGCGGGCTGACACTGGGCAACCAGGGTTTCCCCTTTCATGCGCTCTATCGGTGTTAGCAGGCTCTCCAATTGTGTCTTCTGCATCGATGTCATTCCAGAGAAATCCTGAGACTGGGACAGAACCAGCCAGGAGTTGGATTCTCTGACAGACGCTAACTGCTTGAAGGTCTGCTCTAGATTGGTACCCCGGATAAAATTCAAAAACCTGTCTTTCGCGATTGTCAAGGCGACTACATCCGTTTCAGCGATCACGTTTGCAGAACGAGGTTCCCCGGAAATTAGCGATGCCTCGCCAAAATATTCAAAATTTCCAAAACTTTTTACCACTCCTGAGGCGGTTCCCTCAACACGAATATTTCCGGAGGCGATGATAAAAAACTCCTCACCAGGATCTCCCTTACGAATAATAAATTCTCCTCGCGGAAACTGCTTTTCTTCGACGATACTCAAGAACTCTTTGGCCTTATGGATTGGAAAATCTGAAAACAGATCAATGCTGGAGAGGATATCCAGAATTTGATACGCCTTTGGAAACCGGGGCGGATCAATCTCAGGGTACAGGGTATTTTCGATACCAAACTTGGCCAGACTTAAAGAGCTGTCTTTCAGAAAATCTTTTTTCGCAATATGGTAAACCGTTATGCGCTTTTGTACCGCTTCCGGCAGACTCGCCAGGTAGCTCACCGGTGTGTGCAGGGGCGGAATGCCGGCTTCATGATAGATAATCTTATAATGCCAGGGAAAATTCATTAAAAATTCAAATCGTCCCGGCGGAAAAATTCCCTTTTCATTCATTTTCTCCAGGGTGACTGGATGATTTAGATGGTCGGAGGTGTACAGGAAGGATTGATTTCTAAAGTGGAAACGGAAGCCCAAAGAAGGAATGGAATGTAACGCATAGTGAAACAGAAATTCCGCACCCTCAATATAAATCGAGGTATCTACCTGAACAGGGTTAAAGGCAAATAACTCGTAAAGGCGTATTTTGGGAATTTTTGTCATCGCATGGTATTTACGGATAAAACTATCCATAATCGTTTCCGTGGTATGGATCGTCACCATACCCTCTTCCAGAATTTTCTGAAAGGTTCCGGCATCGTGATCTGCGTGGCAGTGGGTCAAGATAACGTGCCTGATCCATTTAGGATTCACGTTAGAGTCGCGCAACCACTCGGTGGAATTTACAGGGGGATCAACCATAATTCCATGCTTGTTGATCCATAAAATGAACCCAGAGGTGTTATCATGAGGGTCAAATCCATGGCTTGGACCGAGACAGGTTATGCCAAGTTCAGGAGGATTAAAGGGTTCATGCGGCCGCTCCCCGATATCATACTGTATATGATACTCTATGGTCCATGGCACAGAGGCAATCAGCTTATCCTCCTCATACACCTCAAATCCTTCGCCCGCTTTCCGTTGTACCACCACAGAATTGATGCGAATCTTATCATTTTTAAAGATGGCAAAAGAGACCAGATCCTTTAGCTGCCTGTTTTCCCGGAAATAGCCCATCTCTGCCCGCATATTGGGAAAACCTGGAGCAAGCTCACCCTGGGGGTATTCACTGCGCAGATCAATATTCTCAGGTCCAAATACAGACTCCTGCAATACCACCTGAAGCTGCTCTTTCTGCTCCTCTGTGCAGAGAATGTAAGTCTTGCGCTGCTTAAGAAAGTGGTTGTAATAGATCGGAAACTCTAATTCAGCGACGCTGATCCCTTTTTCTACATGAAACAGCTCACCAGGCAGCACAAAAATCTTAGGAACCGCCTGTGGCAACACCATTGTATCCTTAATGGTTTCAGGTGGTGCTCCAAACTGGATATAGCCAACAGAGGTGGGGACAAGATACCCGCCTCTTGGCAGCCGGTTAACACCGGGGGACACTTCAGTTAAAGGCATGTAAAACTCGGCACAAAGGATTCAAGGAAAATGATTTCATCTGTTTCATTTTCCTTATAGAGAAGCAAATCAGAATGTCAAGAATTCAATAAAGCGGCAAGGAAAATATCGCTTTTTTCTTGTAAAATGAGCAACGCTAATTGCGAACAATTTTTGTCATGACCTGCTCTTTGGATAACTCAGGCAGCTTTTCAAGTTTACCCCGCACGCGCAACGCCTCTTTTTTACTTTGGTAAGGCCCGGCAAACAGCAAATAGTTTCCATTCGCGAGCTTGGAATAGTGAAGATTGTATTTCTTTTCCAATAACCCCTTAGCGATACTCCGCGCGTTGGCAGGCAAAAGCGGTGGAAAAATTTTTACATAAAATTTCAGAGTGGATGTCGCCGGTAAGCTCTCCTCTTTTTTCTCCTCTCCTACCGTACTTCCTTTTTCTTCTCTTTTATCATCTCTTTTTTCAATAATTTTGGACGAAGAAACGCTCTCCTCTTTGGCCTCCTTTCGCTCTTGTACCCCGATGGAAACCTCTTTTGCTGGAGTCTCTGAGATCTTAGCTGGAATATGGGGCTTGTCAGAGAGACGAAATCCTGCGACCAATCCGCTGGTAAAGGATATCAAGATGGATACGAGAAAGATTGTCACGATTCTAGCCATCTTTTTTCCACTCTTGGGCTTTCCGGGTGTGGTTGTTTCCGCTTTTAACCCTTCATAGGATCCCATAACCATATTCGGTCCCATATAGGGCCGTTGGTTGCTATGGCTTGATGATGGTGGATTGTATAATGAATGAAAATCAAAATTTTGCATTGCCTCTCCTCTGCGCAGAATCAGCATATTCAGCGGTGGACTCCAAGTATAAGATACATGTCTCTTATATACTCGAAACACTTTGGTTCTCGGGTTTTATACCAATAGGCATCGATGCTTC
>DYNZ01000164.1 GCA_020720805.1 Leptospira biflexa
ACCAACTCCCTGTTCTGCTGGCTGATTATCCGGGAATTAGGCCGCAGGTTACTCTCCGGCAAACAACAGGAAACGGTTTCATGATTCGCCTTGCTCTGCTCTGGATGTTTATTGCCTGGTTTTGCACCATCGCCTGGAAAGACTGGTACAAAGGTGCCTGTGGTCTGATTTTCCTGATGGCCGTCCTGGAACATCCTGACATGCCCCATGCCATATTGGACATTCCAGGCCTCAACCCCTGGAATATCCTACTGATCGTCACCGTCTGCTCCTGGCTTCTCCATAAACAGCAAGAAGGACTACGGTGGGACATGCCCCGAGGAGTCCAAACCCTGCTGATCCTGCAATTACTCCTTTTTATCATTGGATTTCTCAGGATCTTCCTGGACAGGCCTGGACTAGAGGAACTGCATAGCCTTAATTTCTCCACGGGAGCAAACCTCTGGAATGACTATTTCCTCAACACCTTAAAGTGGGCGGTGCCTGGTCTGCTTCTCTTTCATGGATGCAACAGTCGATCACGCCTGATAATGGCTCTTTTTTCCTTACTTGCCATGTATCTTGTGTTAAGCCTACTGGTATTCAAAACTGTCCCCCCCTGGAAAATTATCGATGTAGACAGCTTAACCAAATATGCCCTCAAACTGGATAGGCGCACGGGGTATCACCGAGTTGATCTTTCCTTTATGCTGGCTGGTGCGTCATGGGCCTTCTTTTCCGTAACCATTCTGGCGCAAAAAGGTTGGCAACGCTTAGGATTGCTGTTGGCAGGCGGCATGGTCATTCTCAGCCAAGCCCTCACAGGTGGCCGGAGCGGCTACATGGCCTGGGTTCTGATCGGCCTTTTTTTCGGGCTTTTTCGGTGGCGAAAGCTCCTAATCGCTCTACCTCTGATAATTATTCTTCTCGTAACCTTTATTCCTCAAATCAGGGACCGGGTAATGCTCGGCTTTAACACTCCGACAGAAACGGCTTATTCTGAAAATGAAGTAGATATCGCAACATTAACTGCTGATCGAGATACCATCTGGAACTTGGCACTGAAACAATTCAAAAAAGCTCCTCTGATTGGCTATGGTCGATTGGCCATGCAAAGAACAGGTGCTTCTCGATCATTTATGGATGAATTTGGTTCACCTATCGGCCATCCTCATTGTGCCTACATAGAACAACTTATCGATAACGGAATAGTAGGGTTGCTTATCATTCTACTCTTTTATTCCACACTGACACGTAAGTCGTTTTCTTTGTTACAAGACAAAAAAACACCTTTCCATGTCGCCGTTGGAGGAGTAGCCTTGGCCCTGGTCCTGGCCCAGTTGATTACCTCCCTGACCTCCCAAAGTTTTTATCCTCGTCAAGGAGTGGTCGGGATGTGGTGCGCTATTGGACTCATGCTCCGCGTTTATGTGGAAAAAGAAAAAGCAAGACAGACTGGAACGCCGATTGCGATCTGGAAATAAATCGTACAAATTACACCAACACAATCTTAAAGCAGGCCAAAATAAACCAAAATTAATCGTACCGAACTACCTTCAATGACTAAAGAACCAACCAATATCGTCTGGCATCATGCTACTGTCACCCGTGCCCGTCGTGAAGCCATGAACAATCACAAGGCGGTAAACCTCTGGTTCACGGGACTTTCCGGTTCGGGGAAATCCACCCTTGCCCATGCCGTGGAAGAGCGGTTGCATCAATTAGGCTGCAGAACTTTTGTCTTTGATGGTGACAATGTACGTCACGGTCTCTGCTCTGATCTGGGTTTCAGCGTGGAAGACCGTAGCGAGAACATCCGCCGGATAGGCGAGATGGTCAATCTTTTTCTTCAGGCAGGGATTATAGCCCTCACTGCTTTCATCTCGCCATTAAAAAATGACCGGGAAAAAGTACAAACTATCATTGGCTCTGACAACTTTCTGGAAATCCATTGTGCCTGCTCTCTTGAAATCTGTGAACAACGGGACGTCAAAGGACTTTATAAAAAAGCCAGGGCCGGTATTATCAAAAACTACACCGGCATTTCCTCCCCCTATGAAGCCCCGGAGAATCCGGTTCTTCGACTGGACAGCGGATCAGTTCCCCTTGAAGAGTGTGTAGCACAGGTGATTTCCTGTCTTCAGAAAAAACAAGTTATTTAGTGCCTTCCCGCTTACCGGGGTTAGTATTGTCATATAATCAGTCTCCTGCATGCAAAAATTACTTCGTCCGTGGCCGTCACATGACTTTTAGCCCGAAGAGATATGACACAATTTAAAAAACAAGTATTGCTTCAGACCTTATATCACACAGGTCTCTTACGGCTTTTTATTGCCAGCCAACGCAACAAAATAACAATACTGATGTTGCACGGGGTAATTGATCCAACCGTGCCTTCTTCCTGGAAACCACTTCGACCTCAACTGACTACAGGCCAACTGTCACAGGCTCTAAGCGTTCTATCACAATACTATAACTTTGTCTCTTTAACCGAGGCGACGGAAATGCTGGCCGGCACCAGACCTCTTGTGCCCAATAGTTTGGTGCTCACCTTTGACGATGGCTACCGTAACAACTTGACATTTGCTTTACCCATTCTCCGTCAATTTAATGCTCCCGCCACCATTTTTCTCTGTACCGGAAATGTCACGGAACAAAAACCATTCTGGTTTGACCGCCTTGATTATGCCGTACAATCAATGAACAATAACTCCGTGCCACGTCACACAATCCCCGAGCTGGCAGAAATAGATTTTACAACCAGAGAAACGCTCACTCGCTCTTTCATCGCCTTTATCCGTAAAGAAAAAAATAAGTACCCAGCTGACATTGCCATGCATTCAGCTATGGCCAATCTAATCGAACGTATAGAACAATGCTCCGGCCGTGGACTTAAGGATATTTTTGCTAACGATCCTTGGTCTGGCATACTAACCTGGGATGAAATTCAAAAAGCCCCACCAGAAATTCAATTTGGCAGCCATGGGGTTGATCATTCCCAGCTTAGTCTTATTTCTCTAGAAAATGCCAAACAAGAATTAACTATTTCCCAAGAAACTATAGAATTTTATACTGGATATCCTTGCAGACATCTATCATACCCAAATGGATCTTTTAATGATAACGTAATCTCGCTGGCTAATACTTGTAATTATTCTTCAGCTGTGACGACACATCCCGGCTCAAATCAAGCTGGAGATAACCTGATGACATTACGACGTTTTTCCTTCCCTCGCGCAAGCTCGTCGGCAAGAATTATTGCCGCTATATCAGGACATTTCAATCATTGGCAAAAAATAGGCACAAATTCCCAATGACATTTAAAGGCTATAAATATCTAATATACTCTGACCTTTATCGTATTACAGGTATCGTTAACACCTCTACGCTTATTTGGCATATATTATCAGGTGGAACATTTAAGTACAATTTCTGGATGCGAACCTGTTTCTATCTAAAACATAACTTATTGCTTAAATATTCCGTCTACCCTTTTGCACGGCTCTTTCTTAAACATTTAACATACAAACTGGGAATTCTAATTCCCCCTGAAACAACAATTGGAAGTGGATTTTATATTGGTCATTTTAGTGGAATTTT
>DYNZ01000165.1 GCA_020720805.1 Leptospira biflexa
TTATGAAATCATAGTGTTGCTTGCGAATAATTTGAATGTGACAATATTTTGACGTTATGATGGGTCTATTTTTGAAAGTGGAAAGGTTCTTTTGTGAATAATCAAGAACAAATATTAGATTATTCTGCCGAGATCATACGAATGTGTGAAGACGAGGCTGAAAAATTTGCTAACCCAGAGAAAGGGCCATCAGGAATTGATGACCATTTTATAAAGTCGTGCCTGTTTAATAACGAGCGTGGTGATGGGTATCTCTATGCGGCCATGCAGGACGGGAAGTTTATCCAGGTGCGAAGCTGGGGAAAAGAAGGACAATGGCTTGAATGGACGGGCCACCACTGGAAAACCGACGAACTCGATCATGCCCGCAACGCTGTGGATGAAGTGGCGCAAAAATATCTTGCATCCGGCGAAATTGGGCGACTCACTGATTTGCTTGCAGCAGAGGCTGCCAAGGTAGAACCAGACAAAGAAGCTATAAAAAAAATAAAGGCCGAGATTTCCCTGTATTACTCAAGGGCTCAACGTCTCCGCAAGAAAACCGGCGCCGAAAACTGCCTTGATTGGGCTGCAAAAATAGGAAAAGACTCACTCGCCATCCTCGGCGAAGATGTGGACACCATGCCCACATTACTCGCCTGTAAAAACGGGGTGCTTGATCTGCGAACAGGGTTGCTTTCACCGGGCAGGCCGGAAGATTATCTTCTCAGGGCCGTCCCTGTGGAGTGGACTGGTATTGACACGCCATGCCCAACATGGGAGGCGTTCATTTCAGAAATCCACCAGGGCGACCAGGAAATAATTGATTTTATGCAGACTTTGTTTGGCTACGCCATAACAGGACTAACGACAGAACATTTTATAGCCCTGTTTCTTGGCGATGGCCGGAACGGAAAAGGCACCATGTTTGAGACTTTTCGTGCTCTCCTTGGTGATCTTGCCTGGACTGTGTCGCCCGAGCTTCTCATCGAACAAAAAAATTCACGATCCAGCGCCGGGCCGTCGCCTGATTTGATGAGTCTTTTTGGCAGACGCATGGTGATAGCCTCGGAATCAGACGACAATCGCCGGATATCTGGACAGCAGGTAAAACGGCTTACAGGCGCAGACACAATAACAGCCAGAGCCCCACACGACAGGGCCGAGACAAATATCCGCCCAACCTGGAAGCTGTTTTTTTACACAAACCATGTCCCTAAAGGTATGGCTGCCGATTTTGCCCTTAAAAATCGACTGGTTTATTTGCAATATCCGCTCAAATTCGTCACGAATCCAGATCCATCCGACCCAAATCAACGCTTGGCGAATAAACAACTGCCAGCCGATCTCCTCAAAGAGTTGTCTGGTATCCTGGCCTGGGGTGTGCGGGGAACGCTCAAATTTTTCAACCAGGGGAAACTCATCCCTCCAGATAAAATTTTTCAGGCCGTGGAGGATCTCCAACGATCAGAAGATACATTCCGCCGGTTCTGGGAAGAGGCCATAAAAGAAAAAACAATCGTCCTCGATGCCATAGCAAAATCAAGATTTGCCGATATTTATTCTGCGTATGCGGCATGGTATGCCGACTCTGTAAGCGATTCCGACAAGTACAGAATAACGAAGATTGCCGTCACTAAATGGTTGGAGAAAGCAGGGTTTAAGAAAGAAAAGACGGGCGGCAACGTCTATATTTTGGGCGCTATTATTACCATCGGGGTGCTACCATGATGCTCTTTTTTTATTTCTGGAAAGAGGTTTTGAGGGGGTGCAGGATGTTTTTTAGGCAAAAAAACATCCTAAAACATCATCCTGCAAAATTATATAAACAATACTGGTACTTACAAGCCATCAGGATGTTTAGGACGTTTTTCCCGTGTATGCGCGTATATCTCTTTTATATATCTATTATTTATTTTTTTCTCTCATGTGTATTTATATATAAAATCATCCTAAACATCCTGATAGAATATAATATATTAAAATCATTAAATAAAAAAAGCAGGATGATGTTTCAGGATGTTTTTTCGCCTAAAAAACATCCTGCCAGTTTGGTGAACCTATGCGTCTGTTGATTTCTGGGCAGGATTTTAAGAAGGTCAGTGTCGGAAAACCTGGCCGTGGTGTCGAATATGCCGGGCCATGCCCGGTCTGTGGCGGGAAAAAGGGGAGCGACCGTTTTCATGTCTGGCCGGATCAGGGAGAAAACGGAACGTGGTGGTGCCGCAGTTGCGACAAAGGCGGCGATCTGGTGGAGTTCTATCGTTTCCGCGACGGCCTTGGTTACCACGACGCATGCCGCAAGGCCGGTGTGGAGGCAAAAAAGGCCGTCGCCTTTGATCCAACAACCGTCCCCTCTCGTAAAAAAACGACTGCCTCTGATTTCCAGCCTACAGCGCCATCTATCATCCCGCTGACCTGGGCGGATCATGCCGCTAAATTCGTTGCGTATTGCCGCCAGAATCTTCAGGAATCAAAACAGGCCACCGCCCTATTAGAGAACAGAGGAATAAGCCTTGAGACGGCCAAAGAATTTAATCTTGGCTATAATTCGCAAGACGCCTACCGCTCTCGTGAGTCTTGGGGTCTGCCAACCGTCATCAAGGAGAATGGAAAACCGCGCAAGCTATGGTTCCCTGCCGGACTGGTAATCCCGTTGATGGTTGATGGCAGGGTGTCCCGCCTGCGGGTGCGCCGCGACGAAGGCGAGCCAAAATACTACGTTATCCCAGGCTCAAACAGCGAAATCCTTGTAACCCGCCAGGCCGAGGCGATGGTGGTTGTTGAATCCGAGCTTGACGCCATTCTGATGGCCTCAATCGCCGGTGATCTCGTCGGAGTTGCCGCCATGGGGACGGCGAAGGCCAAACCGACCGAGGCCCTGCACCGGATCATGTCAGCTTCCGCCTGTATCATTGTCTGCCTGGATAGTGACGAGCCCAAATGGAATGAGGACAAGCAGCGATGGGAGGCTGCCGGTCAGGAAGGGTGCCAGTGGTGGCTGCAAAATTACCGGCAGGCAATCCGCCTGCCGGTAATTGGCGGCAAAGATCCAGGCGATGCTTTTAAGGCAGGTGTTGACCTGCGAAAGTGGCTGATTGCCGGATTGCCGCCCCGTTTTCAGATGCTGGCCGAATCTATCGGTCAAAAACCATCCTCGTCCACGATTAAAACAGCACCGGTAACTCCTGATCCCCTGCCGCAATCCGAACCATCACCATACGATGCATGTGCCTCCATGCCCTTGCCGGATGGAACAACCGCTTATGTCACCCGTGACGAGTCCGCGTGGCATAAGCTGACCGTGGATGGGGAGATCGTCTTTTCCGAGAGCGAAATACTCCGCCTGAAGGAGGTAACAAAATCCATGACCCCGGACGAATCCGCCAAGGCTGCCATGCAGTTGGTGGAAATCAAGCGTACCATCAAGGCGTCATATATCTGTGCCGGTCGCTCTGAGATGGAGGTAGCCCATGGCTGAGGATGTCTTTGATAAGTTGATGGCGCTGGATTCGCT
>DYNZ01000056.1:0-15329 GCA_020720805.1 Leptospira biflexa
CGACGTCCACGGATGCACGAGTGTCGCGGGTGACAGGAAGTCACAGGAGCGACCGACGTCCACGGATGGACTAGTGTCAGATTTTTGGAGCTGACCCAAGGTCGAAAAGGACGCGGTTATGGCATTGCCCAACCGGTCAAATCTTGTGCTGAGTTCATCGAAGCATCGATGCCTATTGGTATAAAACCCGAGAACCAAAGTGTTTCGAGTATAAAATGGCAGAGATGATTCCCTAAAAAAATTTTTATATGGGAAAAATAAGGTTATTTGGAACACTATAGAGATAGTACGTAAAATATACTTTTATTGAGAATTGCGAATTGAGGCTGCCAAAAAAGAGAAATTGTTGGTTGTCAATAGCGATGGTCTGTGCGATATTTGAATTAGATCTATATTTTAGTCTAAGTCTAATAAATGGCAAAATATACTGTTTGCAATGGACTTTGTGCCAAAAGGACGTTGGTAATACCACGACCTGGCATTACCCGACGCAAGGCAACGCCATGCAGTCAGGGTATCCTGCAACTGTTCATGCGACGTCCACGGATGCACGAGTGTCGCGGGTGACAGGAAGTCACAGGAGCGACCGACGTCCACGGATGGACTAGTGTCAGCGACTCCACGGATGGAGAAGAGCTGACCCAAGGTCGATAAAGACGCGGTTAAGGCATTGCCCAACCGGTCAAATTCGATGCTTTTTGGTATAAATAGCTCCTGCGAGCCTAGGAATTGGAACAGAATTGATCTGTCTGGGTTTTGCAATGAAGAAACCCATTTGGTTTAGCCTTATATTAGACTTGAGGATTCGTATAGATATAGAATTGAATAAGGGAGAGATATATGAAAGCATTGAATGAGCAGTTGCAATCTGCGGATTGGAAAAATGAGAAGCATGTACCGGTCATTGATGCGCCAGCCAGTGTGCAGGCGGGTGAAAAATTTCGAGTGGATGCCGCTGTTGGCAAGGAGATTGCCCATCCGAATACAACAGAGCATTTTATCAAGTGGATCAAGCTCTTTTTTCTACCCGAAGGGGCTACCCAGACTATTGAGCTGGCCTCCTATGAGTTCGCCGCTCACGGTGAATCGGGAAAAGGAGCCAATGAAGGGCCAGCCTTTGCCCATCCCCAGGTAAGCTGCACCGTCAGCCTGAAAAAATCTGGAACCTTACATGCCTTGAGCTACTGCAATATTCATGGCCTGTGGCAGTCTACAAAAGAGATTACTGTAAATTCGTAAATTTTTCCGAGAACCTTATCAAATTTGATGCAGACGAAAAAGAGATGGTTGTTGCCCGCATCAAATTTGCAAGGGATATACTAAAGGCATTTTGGTTTTCGGATATCGCAAGGCAATGCCAGCGATGTCGATGCACCCTTTAGCCAGTATAAAACCCGAGAACCAAAGTGTTTCGAGTATATGAGAGACAATGGAAATGTCTCTTGGGGTTGTCTCGAAGAGTCAACCCCAGAACAGAGAGGTTATGCAATCTGGCGGATCATCTCCCAGAAAGAGTCTGCTTTGAGAGAAGCGCCGCCGATTAACCCACCATCTATATCTGGCTGGGCTATGAGTTCAGCAATGTTGTCGGGTTTGGCGGATCCCCCGTAAAGAATGCGAATTCCCTGGGCGATCTCCTTGCCAAACATCTGCTCCAATAGCTCCCGAATAAACCTATGGGCGCTCTGGGCATCCTGAGCCGATGCTACCTTTCCTGTGCCGATAGCCCATACTGGCTCATAAGCGACGACGAGATTCTCTGTCTTGACGGCGAGGCTCTGTAAAGCCTCCTGAATCTGGGCGCGCAGAACTTGCTCGACCTGGCCGTTCTCTCGTTCAGACAGGGTTTCGCCCACACAGTAGATGGGTATCAGGCTCTGCTTCCATGAGGCAGCTATTTTGGCGCGGATCAGTTCGTTCGATTCGTGAAAGTAGGCGCGGCGTTCGGAATGGCCTAAGATCACATGAGAACATCCGGCATCCTTCAAAAAGGCCGCGGAAACCTCGCCGGTATAGGCGCCGGCATCCTCCTGGTGGCAATTCTGGCCAGCAATCTGGATGATAGAGCCGCTCTTCTGTTTGACCGCGTTGGCCAGACTGGGAAAAGGTGGCGCGATGATAATTTCACAGGCAGCTTGATCCAGATTTTCCCTCAAAAGTTCCTGGATAAAATGCTCTGTCTCCTGTATGCCTTTGTTCATTTTCCAGTTGCCTGCGGCAATGGGTTTGCGTTTCGTCATTGTTTTCCTCTCTGCTCCTTTGCGCTATTTTCCGTAAAAGCGGATATAAATGTGAATAAAAATGCTTCAAATTCCGGGTTAAGATTATAAAATTCAAGTCCTCCTCGTAAGGTACCTTTGCCGACATTGCTGATATTGCGGACAAAAGCGGTCATAGGGTAGGTACGCTCCCCTGGAAAATGGAGCTCCCCGAACATCATGGCATCATTTTTCAGAATTGTTACCAGTTTTCGATCTGTAAAAGCAACACCCAGTCCAAATAGCGAGATATCAATGGCTTTCACCGGACTTTCGTAAACAGGGATAATTTTCGCGAGCAAAAGCTGTTCATTCAATTTTGACGCCACATTTTTTAGCTGCTTGAGAATCGCTGGCGGATACTGTTTAGGTGTATTCACATGAATAAACCCATAGGGAACCACATTTTTATAAAAAATGGGAACAGTGATATCCATCAAAGTTTGCGCGGGAATTTTTCGGTCGTAAGGCTTGATGCGTTTAAAAAACACCTCACTGGGAATGGTACCGGGGAGGTCATTTTCCTGAGCTGTTGCCTCATTCACATCCATGATGAACATGGTTTTTTGAAACTCCTTGATCAACTTTCCCCGCGCCGATGTCATAATCTCATGAAAGAAATAGATTTCTACGTTTGAGAAATATTTTTTCAGCGCCTGGCTATAGATATAGGATATCCGCTCAATTTTAGAATCATGGAAATCGATCTGCGCTGCAATCTCAAAATCGGAGATCATGTGCGACAGGGTAATAGGCTTGCTGGCTGCAAGCAGGTCAATTCGTTCCGCAGTCCGTTTGATTTCAGACTCCTCATGGGAGATAGGCTCAAAAAGGGTGCTGCCTCTATCCGTCAGGCTGATGATTTTTAGTTCTATGGTGTGTCGTACCAGGGAGGTGACAAAGAAGATAGTTACATTGTCTTCAAAAAAATTATCCAGTTCTACAATTTGGGGAGATACTTTCAGTAACTTGACTGTTTTGTCAACGATGCCATTTTTCAGGGTGAAGACGGAGCTAGCCGAATTGATGATGGAAATATTTTGTTGAATCCAGTCAAGCATCGCAATTAATTTAAATCCGGGTTGTTTGTGGTTTCAGCAAATACGCGGTACAAACCACCTTTGGCTTTGAGAGCTCTGCGCCATCCCTGGCTGGGATCGTCTAGAAAAATAAGATCCTGGCTGGCGGGCAGGGTGATCCAGGTATCCTCAGTAAGCTCCCGCTCAAGCTGTCCGGGCCCCCAGCCAGAGTAGCCCATAAAGGTCAGAATTCGTACAGGGCTCTCTACGTCATTAAAAAAAGGAAAGAGTTTATCAAAGGAGGTTTCAAAAAACACGCCAGGGATTATCGAAATTCCTCCTTCATATCCATTGCCATCATGCAACGCAAGAACCACCTCTTTTTGTACTGGTCCGCCAAGGAGAATTTTCTGCTGGTGCGCCCGTACTCCTGTCAATTCAGGGATCGCTTCCTGGATTGTAAACTCCAGCGGCTTATTGGTCACCAGTCCAAAAGCCCCCTCCTGGTTGTGCTCAAGTAGAAATACCACTGTCTCTCGAAAGTTAGGATCAGGTAAGTTGTATCTGGAAACCAGAAATTTTCCTTTTAAGGAGGCTGAAGTCATTGTAATTTTTTTCCCTGGTTCGGCGTAAAGGAGTTCGTCCGTTTCTACTCTTTTGGTACGTTCCTACCAACAGGCAGGCAAACCTGCAAGCAGGTTTTGTATTGCTTCTGATTTCTGAAAAATCTGGTAAGCTTGGTCTAAAATAGATTGTTATTTCCAGCGCGATGCCCATTGTGACAGATACAAAAGCGATGGGTAGGTTTGCTGATCTATGAATCAGGCGGTTTTGCCAAAATACAAAGTACTCTTTGTCTCCTCTGAGGTCTATCCCTACTCTCATTCCGGCGGTCTTGGCGATGTTGCCGGAACCTTGCCTCTCTATTTGAAAGCCTTGGGTCACGATATCCGCATCGTAACTCCGCGTTACTATGTTGTCGATACCCAGCTCTATAAACTAAAAAAAGATCTGCACGCTCTGGGGGTGCCGATCGGATTTGGTGAGCAGTGGGCTGGTATTTACCACGGGAAACTCGGTTCGGGCAACAATCAGGTGCCTCTCTATTTTTTAGATCATGAGTTCTACTTTGGGCGCAAGGGGATTTACAATGATGAGAGCGGAAAGGGATATGACGACAATTTACAGCGCTATACCATGCTCTCAAGAGGCGCGTTGCAGCTCGCAAAATATCTTGATTTTTATCCGGATATCATCCATGTCAATGATTGGCAGACCGCTTTAATCCCGGTGTATCTCAATACCCTTGAATCCAACAACCGACTATCCGAATCAGCAACAGTTCTGACCTTGCATAATTTATCCCACCAGGGAATTTTTTATAAAGATGATATCGTCCACACCCAGCTTGGCTGGGAAAACTTTCACCACATGGGTCTGGAACACCAGGGTATGTTGAATGTACTCAAGGGGGGGCTCTACCATGCCACGAAAATCAACGCTGTGAGTCCCACCTACGCCTTTGAGATCCGCACCGGTGATGGGGGACATGGTCTGGATGGTGTCCTACGCGACAGAGCATCGGATCTCGTTGGGATACTCAACGGTATCGACTACTCCATCTGGAATCCAGGTGCAGATCCTTTTCTCATTGCTCCGTTTGACCAGAACCATCTGGAGCGAAAATTAGAAAACAAGCGGGAGTTGCGGCGTATATTCCACCTGGAACAGAGAGATGATGTACCGCTGGTTGGCCTGGTGTCACGACTGGCCTGGCAGAAGGGGATCGACGTAGTGGCAGAGGCTCTGGATCGGATTATGTCCCTGGATCTGCAGTTTGTGCTGTTGGGAAATGGAGAGGTGTGGGCCAATTTCTTTTTTGGTGACATTGGCCGCAAGTATCCAGGTAAAGCAGGTTCCTACATAGGGTACAACAATGAGTTAGCTCATAAAATTGAAGCGGGCGCGGATCTGTTTCTTATGCCGAGCCGCTTTGAACCATGCGGGCTAAACCAGATGTTTAGCCAACGCTACGGTACTTTACCCATTGTGCGGCACACAGGCGGATTGGCGGATACCGTAAGAAATTTTAGTGAGGCAAAAAGAGCGTCCGAGGAGACTGGGACTGGTTTTGTTTTTCATGATTTGCATGCAGGCGCGCTATATGATTCGGTGGGGTGGGCTGTGCACACCTTTTATAAAAAAAAGGAGCACTTCCAGCAGATGATGAAAAATGCGATGGCGCAGGATTTTTCCTGGGAAAAGGCTGCTGTGGATTATACAATGTTATACCAGAGTGCAGTGGCGGCGCGAAAGGCATTTTAAGGGAAAAGTGGGTCAGGCGATGCAAAATATAAAACAAAATTTGATTGTGGCGCTCTCGCTTGTTGGCGCCATCTGGATCATTCATATTGTCAATATGTCGATGCAGATGCAGTTGAACCATTTTGGAATCTTTCCGCGTCATCTGTTAGGTTTGCGGGGAGTCGCATTTGCTCCATTTCTGCATGGAGATCTCATGCATATCATGGCCAACACCTTGCCTCTTTTTTTTCTGACTCTCACTATGCTATTTTTCTTCCCTCGTCTATTTGCTCCGGTCTTTTTTCTGTCGATGATTTTGGGCGGGCTTCTGGTTTGGTTTCTGGGGCGTAGCGCCATGCATATTGGCGCCAGCGGCGTCATCTATAGCCTTGCTGGTTTTCTTATGGCCATTGGCATATTTCGTCGCAATTTTAAAAGTATCCTGATCTCTGTGGTTATCTTTTTTTTGTATGGAGGAATTTTATGGGGAATTTTTCCCATGGACTCCTTTGTCTCCTGGGAGGGGCATCTCTACGGCTTTGTCTCAGGTGTTTTTTTGGCATACCTCTTCCGTAAGATGCCATAATGTCGACCTATGGCTTGCTATTTTTGGGTGCGCTTTGCTTCAGGAAAAATGAGGCGAAACAGAGAACCCTGACCAGGTTGTGATTGGACCTCGATGCGCCCCTGGTGCAGTTTGACAAATTCATAGCTGATGGGTAAACCTAACCCTGTGCCCTCTTCGCCCTCAGTTCCTGGCGTGCTCTTTCTACCGATAGAGAAGAGCTCCTTCTGTTTTGCTTCATCGATTCCTTTGCCGTAGTCCTGTACCTCAATCACCGCATGATCGTTCTCCAGGTGGGCTCGCAGGTGGATCTGCGATCCCCTGTAGGAAAAGTGGATTGCGTTGTTAAGCAGATTGCGTAAAATCATGCTCAACATATCAGGGTCGCCAAGGAGGAGGAGTCCGGCATCGATTTCGGTGGATATGTTTAACTGCTTTTCCCTGAGATGGAGATCTATGGAGGAAA
This sequence comes from Leptospira biflexa, assembly GCA_020720805.1. Classification (GTDB taxonomy): domain Bacteria; phylum Spirochaetota; class DYNZ01; order DYNZ01; family DYNZ01; genus DYNZ01. The sequence goes on from DYNZ01000056.1 coordinate 6,613, forward strand.
TAATTTTCTGTACAAGCCCGGAGAGCTCGATCCATGTGCGGTTAAAGGTGAAGCTCCGCTGCTGCACCCGCGACCAGGTTAAAAGATCCATCAGCAAATTGTAGGTCTGTCGCGCCGAATCCTTGAGAGCAGAGGTCAAAGGGGTCAACGCAGGCGCGCAGGCGGAGGCGCTCGCATCCTTGTGTAGTAATTCCAGCAGATTCATCTGGGTACCCACGGGATTTTTGAGATCGTGCGATATGATTGTAAAAAAGGTATCGCGAAGACGAAGCGCCTCCTCTAGCTCTTGGCTGCTTTTGTGAAGTTTCTGCAGCGTTGAGCGGTAACCTTCCACCAGCTTTTTTACTGGGCGCACCACAATCCACTGAAACGAGATCAGCAGAAGCAGGATATTTCCCAGTGAAAAAGCCAAAAAGGGGATCTGCTCTCGCAGAATCGGAGTTTCTTGAGCCAGTGAATCCGAAACCGATAGATGCAGTGGCAGATTGCGAATCGGAAAAAGCCACTTTTGCTGGCCGGCGTCAAATCCGCCTTGAGATATCGCTTCGTTCTGGATCGCTACGTGAGATAGAACCTCTTTGAAGTCCGGCAGCTCTTCATTCAGATTAAAAATCGTCTGATCCAGGCCAATGGTCTTTCCCCTGTGAATAATTTTTTTCTGTAAGAACAGCAGATGTTGATTTTTCTGACGCAAGAAAAGTATTTCCTGCGGATTTTCCGTCAATCCGTCGAATAGGGATGGATTGCCAAAGCTGGCGATGACTTTGTTTTGAATGGTCAGGCGTCGCGCGCTAAGAAGATTTATGAAAATCTTACAGCCGTCAAGATATTTTGGCTGGGTGTAGTGCTGCAGCTCTTGCAGGGATGTTTTTCCCTGAAAGTGGTCAAACAATTTCTAGCGGATCATGGTTCGGCTGCTCAAGGAGGCTGTTTTTTCAATGTTGAGAATGACAGCGAAACGGATCTCTTCGGAAAAATTTTCCATGTTTTTCTGGAAATGCAAAAGATGAAGATTGCGGTTGTGAAAATGCTGAATCAGCGAAAAGGCCAGGGTGATGGCCAGAACGCCCCCTATGAGAAAGTAAAGAAGTTTGCGAAAAATCGCGTGCAGCTTATCTTTTTCTTCTTTGGATGAATCCACTTGCTTTTGCCTTAGTTTGAGAAACAGAGAAAACATCAGGTAAGTTTTTTTAGGGAAGTAGAAGGACACCCCTGATTTTGCGCAATCTATTTTGAATGGATGCAGAGAAAAAACGAATGGCAAATTGTGCCCGAGAGAGGACTTGAACCTCCACGGAGAAACCCCCACTAGAACCTGAATCTAGCGCGTCTACCAGTTCCGCCACCCGGGCATTGCATGTGAGAATAAAAGAGAGTGCAAAGAAAAAAGTATTCCCATTTTACTGTGCACTTTCTTCGCCGAATAGAAAAGTACTTCAAGGCGCTGCCTGACGAAAAAACCTTTCTATGAAACGTATAACAAATTGGCGCCGGATGTCGTCAAGCAAATTCTGAAACAGAGATTCAAAAAAACCAAGTTTAATTCGATAGCGCTTTTTTCAAAAGATCATTGGCAACCTGCGGGTTTGCCTTTCCTTTTGATTTTTTCATCACCTGTCCCACCAGAAAACCGAAAACTTTTTCCTTGCCGCTGCGATACTCTTCTACCTGGTCTTGGTTTTCTGATAGTACCTCCTGGATTACAGCTTCGATGGCGGCAGTATCACTCACCTGGACAAGACCTTCCCTGGCGACAATCTGGTCGGGATCACCTTCGCCGGCAACCATTTTGTCAAAAACTTTTTTAGCAATTTTGCCGCTGATCGTGCCGCTTTCAACCAGTTGCAGCAGTTTTGCTGTTGCCTCGGCTTTTACGGGAAATTCGGACATCTCCCAGCTGTTTTCTTTAAGCAGGTAAAGAACCTCGGACATGATCCAGTTGGAGGCCTTTTTGGGAGGGATTCCCCCGGCAACCACCTGTTCATAGTACTCCGCTGTTTCCCGGGTCGCGGTAAGAACCGTGGCGTCATACTCGGGCAGGCTGTACTGCTGCTGGAAACGGCTGCTCTTTTGCTGGGGCAGCTCTGGCAGCAGATCGCGGATCTTCTCGATCTCCTCCTCGGACAGGACAATGGGCACCAGATCCGGGTCAGGGAAGTAGCGGTAGTCATGAGCGTCGTCTTTGCTGCGCATGGTACGGGTTCGTCCTTCATCTGCGTTCCACAGACGAGTCTCCTGGCGCACACTCTCTCCAGCCTCAACCATGGCGATCTGTCTGGATATTTCGTATTCAATAGATGCTTTTACATTTTTAAAAGAGTTCAGGTTTTTGATTTCGCAGCGCGTGCCCAGTTTGGTTGCGCCAACGGGTTTGATTGAAACATTGGCATCGCAGCGCAGACTGCCCTCTTCCATATTGCCGTCTGAGATATCCGCATAGCGCAGAATCGCCTTCAGGTTTGTCAGATAGTTGTAAGCCTCCAGCGGAGATTGGATCTCCGGTTCGGACACGATCTCAATGAGCGGAACTCCGGTGCGGTTAAGATCGATATAGGAGAGCGGGAGAGATTTATCCTCGGAGTGAACCAGCTTGCCTGCATCCTCTTCCATGTGGATCCTGGTGATGCCGATTCGTTTGGGTTTACCTTCATCGTCTATAATCTGGAGTTCGCCATCCAGGCAAATAGGTTGTTCATATTGGGAAATCTGATACGCCTTTGGCAGATCAGGATAGAAATACTGCTTCCTGTCAAATTTTGAAAATCTATTGATACGGGAGTTGGTGGCCAGCCCGGCCAGAACGGCCTTTTTTAAAACTTCCTGGTTCAATACGGGCAGAACACCGGGTAGTCCGAGACAGACCGGACAGACCTGGGTGTTGGGCTGGGCTCCGAAAGCGGTATTGCAGCCGCAGAAAATTTTGGATTTTGTATTCAATTGGGCATGCACTTCCAGGCCAATGGTTACTTCATATTTGCCTTCATAAACTGGTGGCATCGGTTTTTCCTTTCCCTATCAGGCAGAAATGAGACTCTCTTCAAATCCCCAACAAAAATCCGAGTCGATTTTACCAAGATGGCAAAATCTCAATAGTATAAGTGCGTTATTCTTGCAATCTATCCAACCATAGGAAAAAAAAGGGATCTATCTGTCATGCGAAAAAGGGCTCAAAGCGCGCCTTGATTACGTGGAGGTTTCGCCGGATTTGCTGAGTCCCCATCGGAAGAGTATAGGGCCGATGATCTGATTTAGGGTAATGCCTGCAATGATGACTGTAGCTATGTATCTGCCGATCTCTCCAGGAATATTTTTTTGTATAATCATTGCCAATCCCAGCGAAACCCCCGCTTGTCCAAGAAAGCCAGTCCAGGCAAAGCGTCTGGTCAAAGATCCTTCCCCTGCCAGGCGCGCTCCCAGCCAGGTTGCGAGGCTGGTGACGAAAATTCTTGTGCCAACGATCAACAGAGTTAATTGCCATGAGATGGCCAGAGCAGCAAAATTTAGATTCGCTCCTGCAATCACAAAGAAGATCACGTAGATTATCAAAGAGCCCTTTTCTATGGTATGAATAAATTTTTCTCCGCGTTGCGAAAAGTTTTCCACAACGATACCAGAGGTCAAACAGACAAGCAGCGATTCTGTATGGGTTAACGCGCTTATTTCAACGATGATAAATGCCAGTGCTATCACAAATAGAACCGGTTCTCTGTCAATATAGCGAAAGTAGGCGATCACCATAGCGCCCACTCCTATACCGACAAGAACAGACCCGGTAATTTCCCATAAAATTGTCAACAGGTAGAAAAGGTCGAACTGCGCTTCGGGAAAAATGAGAAGTTTGGCTGCGGACAGAACAATAGCAAATGCAAGAATGACCAGAACATCCTTGGCAACGGTAACTGTCAGAATCAGCTCCGTCATAGGTCCCTTGGCTTTTGTCTCTGTGATGACAGCGATGGTTTCCGCAGGAGATTTGGCAGTGGCGACTACTCCGAAGAGCAGAGCAATGCCTATAACTGTTTTTCCTGGAAGAGTGTTCAGGAAGGGAATAGAAGGAGCCAGCAGAAACACCATTCCTCCCACGGCGATGACAACCAGTAGAATCTGCAGACCGATGATCCAGGAGACAGCCCGCATTCGTTCTCTTACAGTAGAAAAGCGAAACTCTCCCCCCGCTGTAAAGGCTATGATATTTAATGCCAGCGCGTCAATAAGTTTGAACTCCTGAGCCATTCGCGTATCCACGAGAGAGAGGAGATAGGGACCAAAAAAAATACCCGTAAAAACGTAGCCAGATATGCGAGGCAGCCGGAATTGGCTCAAGATGCTCCCTGCCAGAAAACCAGCCAGCAGAAGAAAGCCAAGCATCATAATGGAACTTCGGTAAAAGGAGAGATGAAGCTCTTTTGTCCCCAAAACCTGCAGCAAAATGACAAAGAGGGTAAGAACTAAAAAAATGGCAATTTTTGCACGCTGTTTCATCGTGGTTTACCTTTCTTCTCGGCGCTCCCTAGAAAAAGCTGTAGAATGGGGGGGCTTATCAGAAGCGAAAGTAACATGGAGAGCGATACAATCGATAGAATGATGTGCGCCCAGCTTCCGGGAAAGCGCTCCAGAAAATCGAGAGCCAGAGCAAGCGAGAGGCCACCTTGGGGAAGAAGGGTAACACCTATATATTTCTGTTTCTCTACAGTGGGGTCGGACCAGATATGTGCGGCGGTATAAGCGCCTAAAATTTTTCCCATCACGCGTGCGATCATGTAGAGGCCAAGGAAGGGCAGAGTGACCTCCCCTGGGATCTGCCACATAGCGCCTGCCAGCAGCAGAAAAAGCAGGTAGAAAATTTTCTCGTACTTGGCCAGCATCTCATGCATCTGGGATTTGTACTCATTGGTATTTGCCAAAACCAATCCGGAAAAAAAATTTAGCAATAAGGGGGACACTCCTATAAAGTGGGCGATCCCGGAGCCGAGGATGACAAACCCTATCGCGATTAAGAGAAACTCCTTCTGGGAAAATTTGAGGCGAAGCAGAAAACGTAGAAAATAGCCCATAGCAATCCCCATAAAAATGGAGCTGAAGGCCCAGAGTAAGCGGACAAGGATGGGCTGATTGTCGATGGTAAAAAAGATAAAGAGAATCGTAGCGCCGGTAACGGGTATCATCATCCAGAGTCCATCCAGCGAGCTGATGAAATAGATCATGCGAAATGCCGCCTGAGAAGAGCGCAGGCGGCTGCTGTTAAAAGCCAGCACCGTCGGTGAGGTGATAGCCCCGGCAGCGGCAAGGATGGCTATGGCGTAGAGATCAAGCGAGTGGATGCGCGCCTGGCCAAAGCTCAGTGCGGCCAGCAGGAGCCCCAAAATGAGAACAAAGGCAGTCGCCGCCGGAGCAATGCTCATCATGAAAAAGCCGCGGGAAAATTTCCGCAGATCCTGCAAATTGAGTTGGCTGGCAAAAAGGTAACCGACCCATCCTATTCCCAGCGCAAGAATTGGTTTTAATTGCTGCAATACTTCATAATTCAGAATATCCAGGGCGTTTGGACCCAGGAAGAGTCCCAAAAAAAGAAATTCAGCGCCCAGCAAGGAGACTGAAGCGCTGCCTTTTCGTTTTTGATCCTTTCTGCCGAAGTAGAGAGAACCAAGGTAGGCCAAACCAAATAGCGCTATAAAAAAGATAATAATCTTCATGGAATTACCGCAGCTCCTGATTGCAGGTATCCATTTTAAAAAGGGGTTGAAAATCGTAAAGGTTGTAGTGAAACATCTTTTTTTGTTTGCTTTTTCCGGTAAGTGCCATATTTTTATGTAAAATCATAGGAAAATTTTACCGAGAATCTATAATTTTTTTCTGGTTCACCGGCTTTCTTCCCTAAATGGAAAATTGCACTGATGAGACAAAGAAAATTGTAAGCGCTCCTTTACTTTACGGCATTTTACCAGACGTGCTTACGATCAAACTCATGTCTTACAGAAAGAGGGAGCTGCTGGCACCGATTCATCCTTTGGTCACGAAAGGTTAAAAATAACAGGAGTAAAGAATAAAAATGAACAATTTATCTTTGAATGAAGTAATTCCAAAATATTTTTTGAATACTGTCAATCTTTTACCAGATCAGCCCGCTTATAAATATCGAAATAAGGATAAGGATTGGCAGGTTCATACCTGGCAAGACACCTATGAGAAGGTGATGGATCTTGCCTGCGCTCTAATAGATCTGGGCATCGAACCGGGTGATAAGGTCTCTTTCTTTGCGGATAACCGCGTGGAGTGGTTTATCATTGATATGGCGATTCAATTTGCCGGTGCGGTGAATGTCCCGAGAGGAACCGACTCAACCAAGGATGAGATCAAATACATCGCTGAACACTCCGACTCCGTAGCCTTTATCCTGGAGCATGATAGAGTATACGATAAAATCAAGGAACTGATGCGATCCTTGAAAAAGATTAAGACATATATCGCTATTGATGTCGAGAAAATCAGTGATAAGAAGGTGCTCTCCCTGTCAGATATCATGGTCAAAGGGCATAGCCTTAGGCCAAAGCTGGAGAAGGAGGTAACCAAACGGCTCAAGGCTCTGCAGCCGGACGACACCTACACCATTATATATACCTCAGGCACCACGGGTGTTCCAAAAGGGGTTATGGGAACCCACCGCAACGAGGTACACCAGATGCGCATCATTCCGGATCACCTGGGGCTGGAATTTGGCAAAGAGAGCTTTTTGTCTATCCTCCCCGTTTGGCACATCTTTGAGCGGATGATTGAGTATGTTGTCATGGCCGCTGGTAGTCTTACCATCTATACCAATATTCGCGATATTAAGAAGGATTTTCGGGAACAGTCGCCAACCTATATGGCTTCAGCACCGCGCCTGTGGGAGCAGATCTATCTCGGCATTTTTAATACGATCCAGTCAGGATCTCCAGTGAAGCGGACTCTGTTTGCCATGGCCTATTCTCTTTCCAAGCACTATGGCCGGGCAGTGCGCTTTTTACAGGGAAATGAGCTGCGTCTGCAAAAACCAGATCCGGTGAGTACAGCTCTGCGTTCCCTTGGCTACCTTGTGCTGCTGCCCTTGATCTATCTGCCGTTTCGGTTGCTGGATGGGGTGGTGTTGCGCAAAATCCGGGCTGCCACTGGGGGTAGGTTGAAGGGCTCGGTCTCCGGAGGCGGCGCCCTGCCAAGGCATGTGGATGAATTTTTTAATAATATTGGAGTAAAGGTTTTGGAGGGTTATGGCATGACCGAGAGCGCTCCGGTTATCGCCGCCCGCACCAACGCCAAACTGGTGATCGGTTCCGTTGGGCCGCTGCTGCAAGAGGTAGAGGGGGAGATTCGCGATTTTGAGAATAATCCCCTGCCTGTTGGAGAGAAAGGTGTTGTCTGGACAAAAGGGCCTCATGTCATGAAAGGTTACTATAAAAACCCAGAGCAGACGGCCAAAACCATTGTTGATGGCTGGCTTAACACAGGTGATATGGGTCTCATGAATTTTAATGGTACTCTGACCTTAACCGGGCGGGCTAAGGATACCATCGTCCTGCTGGGTGGAGAAAATGTGGAGCCTGTTCCCATCGAAAATAAACTTCTGGAAAGTGTCTATATCAGCCAGATCATGGTCGTTGGACAGGATCAGAAGTACCTTGGTGCATTGATCTATCCCGAGGTTACCAAGGTTGCAGCCCATTTTGGTCGGGAAGCAGAGAGCTGGCCCATTGAAGAGCTTAATAAAGATCCGAGGGTTCTGGAATTGATCCAGCAGGAGATCAGGCAGTATGTCAACGCAGAGACCGGTTTCAAGGCGTTTGAGAGGGTACAGCAGTTTCGCTTGATTCCCAAAGCATTTGAGTTAAATGATGAGTTGACCGCGAAGTTATCCATGAAGCGCCATACGATCACAGAAAAGTATCACCATTTGATCAAAGAGATGTACAAGTAGCCATCGTTAACCGAGACTGCTCCTGCAGCGCCCTTGCCAGCCCATAATAGGCTGGCTTGGGTTGGAAATTTTCGTCAAAGATGAGCCCCCAGTCCCGAGACTGGGGCAGCCAATCCGCAGAGCCATTCAGGTAGGATAGATCATCCTGAAATCCCCAGAGGTGAATGCCTTTTACCAAGGGGTTGTTTAAAGCGGCTGCAACCACCTCCTGGTAGAGATCCGATTGGCGGATAAGTTTATCGTCACTTTTTCCGCTCTGGTCGTCGTTGATACGGACATCCAGCTCTGTGATCTCGATGTAGAGACCCCTTGATGCGTACTCCTCCAGCACGGATTGAAAAACTGTCCCCTGGAAGGGATCGTCGATAAGATCATGAATGGAGAAGTGTGCCTGTAAGCCAACCCCATCCAGGGGAACTGAAGAGCTCTGCAAATCGTCAAGAAGAGAAAGAAACCGAAGTAGTTTATCCCCTGCTAACTCTACACCATACTCATTCAGGTATAAAGGGATCGACTCAGAACCCATCGCAGCCTTGGTCCAGTTTGCAATATCCGTAATAAAGGTTGCACCTAATTTTCGGACCCAAAAGGTATTGCGAAGGTTGCCATAGGTAGTATCCGGATCCGCATCATCGCGAATGACCTCGTTGACCATATTGATAGCGCTGAGAATACCTGGAAAGTTGGTGGTGATATGAGCCATCAGGCCGGCTATGTATCCCTGAACCAAGGTAGAAACCTGCTCATTGGTGTAGGAACCATTTTCTAG
>DYNZ01000056.1:15429-20740 GCA_020720805.1 Leptospira biflexa
TGGTGACTCCTCTGGCAAGAGCCAGGTTTTTCAGATTGGTGGGCGACTCCTGGTTCGAATGGCAGGCAACAGCAAAAATCAGAATTAGAAAGGAAAAAAGATTGTTTTTCATGGATTCCATCCGTCACTCCTTCCCAAAGAGTATCTGCTTGATTTGGCAGGCATGACCTTAATTCGCTTCTGTCAATCAGGAATCAGAGAGGTTGTCAATCAAACTCCCCTCTCCTGTTGGGCAGAGTAATATTCCAGAACACCCCGATGCCCGAATGCCAGCTTTTGTGCCAAGGCTTCTGAGATAGAAAACCACCGAAGTTCTTTCACCTCCTCTTCCTGAGCTTTCAGTGCGCCGCTGCACCGGGCTAGAAAGAGCAGAGCTACAGCGTGCCAATTGCGTTCCGGGTAGAATTCATTAAAATAGTGCAAAAATTGGATCGATTCTGTCGCAAGACCGGTCTCCTCCAGGATCTCCCGCTTTACCGCGGTCAGGGGATCCTCGCCGAAATCGATATGCCCTCCCGGCAAACACCAGTGATCGAAGAAGGGTTCATGGTTGCGCAGAGCCAATAAGATCTGGTTCTGTTCTGATAAAATGATAGCTCCGACTGTGCTTTTTACCGGCTTGTAGATTGGGTGACTCATTGTTGTTCTCCGAAAAGAGTAGCTGCGTTGACCTTTTGGATGGTAACTGGTACGATATGGCCTGGGGCATTATTTGCATTTTTGGGGAAGATCACAGTGTGTCCCCAAATCGTTTTGCCTGCCCAGTCCAGGTTTGAGCGCCGACTGATCCCTTCAATCAGAACCTCCACTGTCTGGTGGAGGAATTGTTTGTGGTGAGCAAGAGATCTGGCCTGCTGTTGGTCCACTGCCTTCTGGACTCTGGCGAGCTTTACCTCATCCGGGATGTCGTCTGGCAGATTGCGGGAGGCGGAGGTGTGTTCTCGTTCTGAGTACTTAAAGGTAAAAGCCAGGTCAAAATCGGCCTCCTCCATAAGGCGTAATGTCTCTGCCGCGTCTGCCTCTGTTTCGCCGGGAAAACCAAAAATAACATCCGTGCTAAGAAAAACATCGGGCAGGTATGCCCGAACCCTCTGGGTAAGCTCCAAAAACTCCTGCCCTGTGTATTCACGCTTCATCGCCTTTAGGATCGGATCAGAACCAGACTGTAAAGGCAGGTGAATCTGGGGGCAGATATTTGGATAGGTCTGTACCATCTGCAATAATTTGTCAGGAAAATCCTTGGGGTGGGGCGAGGTAAAGCGGATCCGGGAAGCTCCCGATTGCTGCGCTAAAAATTCGATGAGTTCGGAAAAGGTGGTCTTTTGACCATGCGTATCCTGGTGTAGATATGAGTTTACGTTTTGTCCCAGCAGGATGATCTCTTTAACACCCCTTCTGGTTTGATATAGAGCCTCTTGCAAAATGGATTCCGGAGAGCGGCTGCGTTCTCGTCCCCTGGTATAGGGAACAACGCAAAAGGAACAGAAATTGTTGCATCCTCTCATGATTGTTATTGTTGTCGATACGGAATGGTCAGGGTCAGGCAGTATATCGCTATACTGCTCTCCGGCTGACAGATCTGTAAAACAGGCTCCGGCCTCGATGGTCCCCTTTTCGATGGAGTGGATGAGAGAAGGAACTCTACGGTATTGATCTGGGCCTATAACAAGATGAATCTGCTTAGATGCATCCAGAAGCCTTGCGCCTTGGTTGCGAGCCATACAGCCAATGACACCGAGCTTGGGTTTCCGGCGTTTTTGGTTGTAGTGACGAATACGGCCAGAGACTTTCTCTTCGGCGTTTTCTCTGACCGCACAGGTGTTGAAAAGAATCCAGTCCGCCTTTTCCGGGTCATCTGCGATTTGGATATCTCCATCTTTTATAATCGTTTTCAGAACCAGAGTGTCATATTCATTCATCTGGCAGCCAAATGTTTCGATAAATACTTGAATAGTTTGCGGTGAATCAGCCATTTTACAAAGGAGACAAGACCTTCCTGTAGGGTTTTGTATGGTTTTGCGATGAGTGACGCCATGATCCGAATCAAGATGGCCATTCGGAACTAGGCCAAAGAAAAAACCATTTTCTTTTTGGTATAGAACATTTTTCTGCTTTCCCTGGTCTGATACCAGATAAAGAAGGGATGGGGAAACTATGTATAGGGAGAAAAGCCAATGATGATGGATACGAGCATTCAGGGCAACCATTGCGATGATAAGGAAGATGGTGGTGAAAAGGGTGGATTTGAGCAGATAATTCATAAAAAATTCCTGGAAGAGAGAAAAATTTTTCTATGGGGTCCTGTGAATGACGAAAGCTCGCAGAGTGTGGTAAAAAAACTATTGTACCTTGAGATGCTGGATGAGCAAAAGGATATCACTCTGTATATCAACTCCCCCGGTGGGGTGATTACCTCGGGAATGGCTGTTTTTGATGTCATGCAGATGATCAAGCCGAAGGTATCCACTGTGTGTATGGGATTGGCTGCCTCTATGGGGGCGATCTTGCTTCTGGCTGGAGAAAAAGGGATGCGATATGCATGGAAGCACTCCCGTATACTGATTCACCAGCCTCTAATATCGGGTCAGATTATTGCGCCTGCCATCGATATCAAGATTCAAGCAGAGGAGATTTCCAAGACGCGCCGGGAGCTTAACCGGATTATAGCTGAGAGAACAGGTCAAACCCTGGAAAAAATCCAGCAGGATACGGACAGGGATTATTACATGACCTCGGAGGAGGCTCTGACCTATGGGCTTATTGATAAAGTGATCGAATGATTGAAATGTTGCTCAGCCGTGCAACAATCTAATCAGCGTTTCATCCCGGAGTCCTTATGAATACAATTGCCGAGTTGATTGAGTCTCTTAAAAAAGAAAAATTTGTCTACATCCAGACCCACAATTTCCCGGATCACGACTCGGTAGCTTCTGCTTTCGGTCTGCAGGTTTTCTTTCGGCATTTTGGCATTCAGTCATATCTCACCTATGACGGAGAAATTCAGAGAGATTCCCTGCTGGAAATGATCCGTCCGCTCAACATTGAGATTAAAAAGGTGGATAAATATGATATGAAGTCAGAGGATAAGATTGTCATTGTGGACGGCTGCAAAGGCAATAAAAATGTGACCGATCTGATCGGGGATGAGGTTGGTGTTATAGATCATCATCAGGTTACTAAAGCTGATGATGTTCCCTTCAATGATATCAGGCCGGAAATTGGTGCCTGCTCCACCATTATCTACTCCTACTTTAAAGAGCATAAAATTAGCATACCTCAATCAGCAGCCACTGCTTTGCTAGTGGGGATCAACATGGATACAGCCTTGATGACCAGAGGAGTCAGCCAAGAGGATATCCTTGCTTATTCGGCTCTATATACCCTAGCAGATGTCCGGCTGGTCAATTCTATTCTAAGAAATTTTATTCAACAAAAGGATCTGAAATTTTATAAAGAAGCGATCGAAAAAGTGCAGATAAAAGATGGTGTAGCCCATTGTCATTTTCCTGAAGGTTGTAATCAGAATATGCTGGGTATCCTGGGTGATTTTTTTCTGGCTTTAAAAGAAATTGATTTTGTCATTTTATCTGCTCACAATGATGATAAAATTAATTTTTCTTTGCGCAGCGAAAACAGCAACTGGAATTGCGGTCTGATTATCCAGCAGGCATTGACTGGTATCGGTTATGGCGGTGGCCACAGCGATATGGCCGGCGGAATTATTAAGGACGTCTCCTTGTATGACGAGGAGAAAATACTGGAAAGGTTCTACCAGGCTTTGCAAGGTATATCAGACCAGGCTTCCATGGCCTCCTATTGATGTTTTTCCGATTTGTTGCTATCAATACCCGTTCAACCCATACTTCATTAGAACAACCCCAGGCAGAAGGCTGCTGACATCACAGGTTGCCGAGACCACCTCAGATAAGCGCTGGCTTCCGCTTCCATTTATCGAATGTCCTGCGTAAGCGCCAATATTCGGATTATAGATGCAGGTCTCTCCTGCTTCGCAAAGGCCGTTACCATTACCCAGTCCGGCCTGTCCAGGCAGGCTATCCTCCGGCATGAGTTCCGTGGCCGGATAGAGATAGGGGGTGACGCAGCTGCCGCTGTCAAAAATGCTGCGCGCGTGAGGGTAGGTAGAATCGCAGCCTGCCTGGTCTGCGGCTGTGCCCCAGGTAAAGGTCTTGACAGAGAAATCGTCGGGACATGCGGGACCCTGATTTAAAAGAGTCGTTGCCGTGCTCAGGAGAACATGGGTGTTTTCACTGTAATTTGTCTGCTGGCTGCCCCAGAGGCGGATAGGTTTATTTACCTGACTATTTGAAGTTAATGCTGGGTTAAAATCAATAAAGCTGGAAGTTCCTGTGCAGTCTACGCCGGTGATCTGGCGGGCAACTCCATCCAGGTCATACTCTATAAATTCACCAATTACATAGCGTCCATGCTGGCAATCGGGAACTTCTATACGGGATGTGGTGCCGTTATATCCCGTACTGCCATCGGGTCCATCTTTGGTGATATCAGAAAATTTGGGACCGGGGAATAGAGGTCCTGAAGCTTGGGCTGTCAATTTATTTTCTGATGTAGCCACGGCGACATCCTCGCCTGTAGCGCAGGGGAGGTTACCTGGTTTTCCGTCATCACAGATTCCAGTATATGGAGTCACATTTTCATCATAGTACAAATTAAGAGAGCTAGAAGCGGCATAGTCAATAAATACATTATCGACAAGGGCTTCGGGGTCAGCAGTTGCACTCGATTCCCGGATACCATACATTTTTATAGGAGCGAAATCTAGTAAAAAAATATTATAATAGATTTGCTGACTGGGACCATAGATGTAGAATAAGGTGCTCTCTCCGGCTGATTTTCTATGAATTAGATTTTGAAAAAAATGAAATTTACTATTGGAGTTTGCGTTGATGCTTATTCCGGGAGAATCGAGAGTAGATTCAAAGAAATTTCCTTGGACAATTGCTTCTAAAGATTTTATATCGAGGCTTCTCGTTCCGCCAATTGTGTTGTATAATAAAACAACGTTCCCGGTGTAGGCTGGTTCAGACAGCTCAAATTTCACTCCATTTTTGTTCGAGCCTGTTCCTGCTGTCATTTGATTGGAATGAATAATCGGTGAAGCATTGTCAGTCCATATTGCATAATTATTCGTGCTTTGTCCGCCATGTAGTTCATTTCTGAGAATAAATGGGGCCGAGTTAATGATATAAATTGCATAAGATTCACTGGATGCTTTTCCGAAATTGTCCCTTATTCCGTTAGAGTTTGCAGAACCCTCAGACCTATTTTAAGC
>DYNZ01000166.1 GCA_020720805.1 Leptospira biflexa
TACAGGAAGTGTTCTTTGCACGAGAATGACCGTAAAAGGCCATTCTCGTGTTTCTTTTTTGCGGAAACCCCAAAAACGGGATTTTCCACCCTGTTACTGACATGCGGATAAAAGTAATGGCCCTGTATCGTCTTTTTTGCATAGCACTGTTTGTTTTTTTCTTTTCTGGCTGCGCGGAGGAGCAGTTTAAAGCCAATACCGATCTCCAGAAGTTTCAACAGATTACCCAGGAGGCGGAAAAGACCAAGGCCGGGGACATCAATATTGTGCAGAAGCCAACAGCAGCCTCCCTGGAAACGATGGATGTTGGCGACTACATCCTCGGCCCTGGCGATCTTATTCAGGTGACAGTTTTTGAAACCAAAGATCTGGATAGCGTCGTGCGGGTCTCTTCGCGCGGACAGATCAGCCTGCCTCTGCTTAATAATGTGGATATTCGCAATCTCACAGCGGCTGAGGCGGAAGAAAAGATAGAATCGTTGTTGAAGGCCAGCTATCTTCGGGATCCCCATGTTTCCATTTATATCAAGGAACATGTGAGCAAGCAGATTACCCTGGTAGGCTCTTTCAAAAAACCAGGAACATACGACTATGTTGCGAAAAGAAAATTGCTTGACGTCATAGCAATTGCCGAGGGTTTGTCAGAAAAGGCCGGTTCCTCAGCCTATATTACCCGTTTTGACGAGAAAAAAGGCGGAAATGTTAATTATTTCATTGATCTGGATCAACTTATCCGCAAAGGCAACATGGCCCAGAACATTGCCATCATGGGTGGGGATGTGGTTTTTATTCCTGAAACCGGACAGTGTTTTGTTGATGGCGCGGTGCGAAAACCGGGCACCTATCCTTTACGCAGCGGCATGACCATCGCTGAAGTTATTACCCTTGCTGGCGGTCTGGCGAATTATGCCGATAGTGACAAGATCAAACTGATTCGGCACATGGGAGAGGGAAAAGAACGGCAGGTCTTAAGCTTGAGCAGAAATGACCTGTTGGGTGGCGTTGGCGACACCCTGCTGATCAAGGATCAGGATATTGTTTTTGCCGAGTCCAGCGCCAGCGGAACCCTGTTTTCGGGGTCGGGCTTTACCCTTGGGTTTATGGGGACGGGTGTAAGTTTTACAAATCCAAAGAAGTAGGGTTCAATGCCAGCAATTCGCTTTTTACCCTTCGCGGAATTTCTGTCACTTGAAAAAGCAGCGCAGCTATTGCTCTTTTTTATTCTGGCGACGATGCCTCTTCTTTTTGGCGCTGTTCATCCGGTTGTCCAGGGCTTTTATACCATCCTGATCCTGGTTGGTCTGGGGGGATGGCTCTTGTATGCGGCGCAGGAATGGGAATGGAAAGGGGTTCTTCGCTCCTGGATGCTTGTGCCGCTCCTTCTTGTTGTTTATCTGGCGGCGCAGTCCCTTCCTTTGCCCCTCTCTGTGATTGAATGGCTCTCTCCTGTCCGGGCCTCCCGCATCGCTATGGTCAATCTGCTGGCCAAGACCAATCTGACCTCGGTTAGTCTGAGTGAAAATGGGGCGGCTGGACTCCAAGTCGCCATCTTTCTTTTTTCGTTGTTGCTCTATTATATGGCCCTTGGCACATTGTTACGACGAGACAAAAAAAGAATTACAACCATTCTTCTGATTATTACTGCTGTTGGCCTGTTTGAGGGGCTGTATGGCCTGCTGCAGATCATGAATCCACAACTGGGAATTTTATGGCTTCCGGCGGTTTCTGGCAAGGCGGCCACCGGCACCATTATTTATAAAAATCAATATGCAATGCTGCTCAATATGTGCTGGCCTTTGGCCTTTGCCGGCGGCCTGCTCTCTTGTGAGTCCATTTCGGATAGTTCCCACCGGGGTTCACAGAAAAAAGGTCTGCGGGGCCGCCTTCTTTCGCTTGCTGCGCTGCCGGTGCAGACCCATTTTTTCTTTCTATCAGCGGGAATCATGATTCTGGCCCTGCTCTTTTCTTTTTCCCGGGGCGGCATTCTGTCCATGCTGCTCCTGTTTTTTCTCCTCTATCTGTTTATGCCGGTGTCTCGTCGCATAAAGCTCGGCCTTATGGGGCTGTTGTTTGTCTTTCTGGCCGGCTATGGCTCTTTTCTTGGTTTTGATGGGCTTGTCCGTCGCTTCAGCAGCATTGATGAATCCGGTTTAACTCGTTTTCATATCTATGCGTCCAGCTTACCGATGTTGCGCGATCATTGGCTCACTGGTATAGGGCCAGATTCCTTTAAACTGTTATCTGGAATTTATCTGAAGGAATTCCCGGAAAACCTGCTCTTTGACCGGGTTCATAACGATTATCTGGAGCTGGCCATCGAGATTGGTTTGCCAATGGCCCTGGCCTGTTGTGTCTGGATAGTGAGAGGGATCCTCAGCGCCGGAAAAAAAATCAGGGCCGCCTGCCAGTCCGTTCCCGAGGAAAATCAAGCCGCTGTTTTTGCTGGCTGCGCTTCTTTTTGCGCATTATTGGGTTTTCTCGCCCATGGCCTGGTGGATTTTGGCTGGCGCCTTCCGGCAAATTCCCTGTTCGCCGTCACGCTGCTGGCCTTGATCTCCCTGACCAGGGATGATTGCAGCGAGAATCACTCTTGATAAACGCGGTTTTCGTATGTCTTTTCAATGTTCCCAGTGGGTAGATATTCACACCCATATTCTGCCAGGGCTTGATGATGGCCCCAAAACCCTGGAGGAAAGCGCGAATCTGGCCGGATATTATCGGGATCTGGGGGTGACCCATCTTATTGCAACCCCTCATTATATTCCAGGCACGGCCTGGTCTGCGTCCGTCCCAACCATTCTGGAGAAGATTGCTGAATTACAACAGTATTTGCAGGAAAGGGAAATTTATATCAATATCTCTCCCGGGATGGAGATTGCTTTTCATAAACGATTGCCAGAACAACTGGAGGCCAAAAAGGTATTGCCCTTGGGGGATAGCAATCACTATTTACTGGAACCCTCTTTTACTGATGCCACTGATGCCCTGTTCCCGTGCCTGGACACCCTGCTTGCACAGGGGCACAGCATTATTCTGGCCCATCCGGAAAGAATTCCGGCTCTGGCAAAAAATATCCAGTCGCTTGTTCTGCTGGTTGGCCAGGGTTTAAAAATGCAGGTCAATACCGGAAGTCTGCTGGGTAAATTCGGCCCGGAAAGTCAACGGGTTGGCCGGCAGTTCCTCGATCTTGACTGTGTTCATTATCTTGCTTCAGATGCCCATGGCGTTCATGCGCGCCGGCCTCCTGATCGGGCAGAGTGGGCGATTCTGGAAACAGAATTGGGCGCTGATGTGCTTGAGCGCCTGTGTTGTATTAATCCTGCCCGGCTTCTTGCCAGGTAAAAAAGGTTCTCTGAGGAAAAGACTTCTTTATTCACCTTACCCAACAATCACTGAAAGAACATGTCAGAACGAAACCCCAGACAAGAGTCACAGTACCCCGAAGCCAATAAAAATCTTATCGTCACGGGAGACAATCCGCAAA
>DYNZ01000167.1 GCA_020720805.1 Leptospira biflexa
AAGACCACACTGAAGGACCTAACGACATGCTCAACGGGAAGAAGATAATAGTCGTGATGCCTGCGTACAACGCGGAAAAGACCTTGCGTGCAACCTATAGGGAGATCCCCAGAGACATCGTGGATGATATCATTCTTGTCGATGATCAGAGTAACGACAACACTGCTTCCCTTTCCCAGGAACTGGGCATTTCCACCATTGTTCACCCACAAAACCAGGGCTACGGCGGCAACCAGAAAACCTGTTACCAGGCGGCCCTTGCCAAAGGCGCGGATATTGTCATAATGCTCCATCCCGACTACCAATATACGCCAAAGCTCATTCTCCCGATGGCGGCCCTGATTGCCCAAGGGTTGTTCGATTGCGTTCTTGGCTCTCGCATCCTTGGCACCGGGGCGTTGAAGGGGGGAATGCCCCTCTATAAATACTGTGCAAACCGTCTGCTGACACTATTTCAAAACATCCTCCTGGGGCATAAACTCTCCGAATATCACACCGGTTACCGTGCATTCTCAAAAGAGGTACTGGAGACCCTGCCCCTTGAGGCAAATTCAAACGATTTTCTCTTCGACAACCAGATGCTTTCCCAGATTATCTTTGCCGGCTTCTCTATTGGAGAGATCACCTGCCCCACCCTTTACTTTGAAGACGCTTCATCCATAAGCCCGGCCAGGGCCGCAAAATATGGTCTTGGCGTAATTGTTACCAGTATTGAATTTCTATCGCAACGGTTGGGGCTACTCAACAGCCCACGTTTTTCTCCACTCGCCAACCGCAGGACAACCAAATGACTACATGCCAACTATGTGGTCAGGACAGCATAGAACCAAAGGAACTTTACGCCAAAGATTATCTGAGTAATGAGGTATTCAGTTTAACACAATGTCCTCATTGCCAGTGCATGATGACTCGACTTCCTTCGGCCGAACAAAAGCATGACTACTACGGGAAGGACTATTACAACAGCAGCGCCGGAAAGTTTACATTTGTTCTCGAAAAAATCTTCCGCCTGAATCACGCACACAATGCCAAATATTTCCACACCCATTTCCCCTCAGACCGCATTCTGGAAATAGGCTGCGGCCGCGGTTACCTTCTCAGGGAACTGAAACGACTTGGATCCACCGTCCACTGCCTCGAATCCGCCGATGCCGCTGACTGGATTCTTGACAACCAGGAAGTTCAGGTTGCAACTCTTTCTGACCAGCAGGATCAGCTTTGGCCTTTTCCTGACAGTTTCTTTCAACTCACCATCTTCTGGCATGTTCTGGAACATCTGCCAAACCCGACAACAAGCTTGCAGCAGGCCTATCGTTGTCTGGAATCAGGAGGTACGCTCTGCGTCAGCGTGCCAAATATCTCAAGTCTACAGGCAAAAATGAACCTTACGACCTGGTTCCATCTCGATGTTCCGCGTCATCTGATTCATTTTTCGCAAGAGGGCCTGATTGCCCTCCTGGAAAAACAGGGTTTCGAGATTATCAAAATAACTGCCGGCGACCGGATGCAAAACCTTTTTGGCTGGCTGCAAAGTATAGCCAACCTTCTTACACCAGGACACATCAACTCCTTTTATCGTTTCATTCAAGGTGGACAGCCGCTACGTGGTGCCCACCTGCCATCACTTGTGTTCCAGCTTCTCGCCTGCTGGATGTGGATCCCCCTTGGTTGTCTGGGTTTTCTCGTGGAAGAAATTTTTCACAGTTACGGAACGGTGACCGTGTACGCAACAAAAAAAAATGTCGCCACCTTCCAGGAGGAGCAAGAAAAATGAGCCAGAAAATTCAAACAAACGGGACTGGCAATCCCTTTCGCGTAAAAAAAACAGATTGGCAAACCCAGACAGGCATTGTCACTTTTCTCATCTTGGCGATCCTGCTGACTTACTGGCAGGTCTTTGGATATGAGTTCATTTCCTATGACACTCTGAATTATGTTACCCTCAACACCATGGTGCACAAGGGGGTCTCCCTTGATAATATCGTCTGGGCCTACAAGACTAATTTTTTCAACAACTGGCATCCACTCACCTGGATCTCCTACATGGTGGACACCACGCTCTGGGGGGTCAATCCAGCTGGTTTCCACGCCACCAATGTCTTTTTTCACACCTGCAACACCCTCCTGCTTTTTTTCCTCCTTCGCAAAATGACAGGAAAGTCGTGGGAAAGCGGGTTGGTTGCCGGGCTCTTCGCCCTGCACCCCCAGCATACGGAATCAGTGGCCTGGATTGCGGAACGCAAGGATGTGCTCTCAACTTTTTTTCTTCTTCTCACCATCGCCGCTTATATAGCCTATCTTCAGCGCCCCAGGATTTCCCGCTACCTTCTGTCCCTCTTTCTTTTTACTCTGGGACTCATGAGCAAGGTCATGATCGTCACCTTGCCCATCCTGCTGCTTCTCCTCGATTACTGGCCTCTCAATCGCTATCGTGATGCGCGAAGAACAGATTCCGGTGAAGCACCCGGCATACACGTCCCTTCAGACTCCATTTTCTCCATTATTGCAGAGAAAATCCCTTTCCTTCTCCTTGCCGCTTGGTGCTCCTGGATGAATGTCTACGCCCAATACAATGCCGTAGCACCACTGGAGAGCGTGCCTATTTCGGCCCGTCTGCTCTTAATGCTTTCCACCTACCCCGCTTATCTGGCTAAAACCTTTTGGCCGGTGGAACTGGCTGTCTTCTATCCTTACGCAACTATTCCCTTTTCCGAGTATTCGACAAAGATCTATGCACTACTTCTGCTGTGCACCTTTTACTTGGCCTGGATATGGCGACACAATCATCCCTGGTATACTGTAGGCTGGCTCTGGTTTGTTGGCGCCCTTTTCCCCGTCTCCGGTCTGTTTCAGACAGGGGCTCAATTTATTGCTGACCGTTACACCTATATCCCCCATATCGGGCTTTTTGTCCTCGTCGCGTGGGGGCTGCAAAACATTCTGGTTACCATAACCGGAAAGACCAGAATATTTCCCCTTGTCGCCATCGCACTGTGCCTGACCGCAGGCTTGCAGACCTGGCAACACCTCCATTACTGGAAGGATGATTACACCCTATGGCGAAGGGTCATAGAGGTGACCGGCTCACACGCCATCAGTGAAAACAATCTCGCGACGGCGCTTTTAAATAAAAGCCAGCATGACGATGCTCTCAAACACGCGCTCCGGGCTATTGAGATGAACCCTCAAGGCGCTGGTGGAGCGTACTACGTTGCAGGTTCGGTATATTTTATCAAAAAGGACACCAAGAAAGGTTTTGAATACTTCAACAAATCTTTATCCATCAATCCCAATCAACAAGATCTTCATTATCTGCTCGGTAGGCTCTACCAAGAGAACAAGAGGGAGGAGGAGGCCATTGCAAGTTACACGCGCTGTATTATGCTGAATAAAAAATACAAAGCCGCCTACCACGAACTCGGCGAGCTTTTTATTTCACTGTCCC
>DYNZ01000057.1 GCA_020720805.1 Leptospira biflexa
GGTTTTATACTGGCTAAAGGGTGCGTCGACATCGCTGGCATTGCCTTGCGATATCGGATAACCAAAATGCCTTTAGTATACAATTTTTTCTCAACCTCGAAAAATATTCTATTTTTCTCCGCAGGGGGAATCGGCTTCCCTATACCATGGGATAAAAATATCTATGATGATTGAAGGGATTGCACCAGATTTGCAATAAGGTTCAGATTGCTGCCATGCGGGAATAGAACTGGGTAAGGGATTCGCTATGTTGTGGAGATCTCTGGTTGACATGAGCGTTAATGGTAGCCAGCGCTGGTTTTTTGTGGATTAGATCCAGAATTTGGTGCAGTGTGAAGCTGGGCCAATTGTCCTGCTGGCGCAAGGCTCGGGCTATTTTTCGAGCCAGGATCAAATCGTCCTTTTCGTCCACAGTCAGGCGCAGGCCAGCAGGAAAGTTCAAATCATCAGATATGGGCCAGGGTCGATGTTCAATTTTGTATTTTTGGCGATTTTGTTTTAGATAGGTGCTAACATGTTCTTGAAAGGAGTACCTTTTCTCTAGATCAAGGGAATTTTCCTGGTTGATGATCTCCTCGCTCTGGAGCAGGGTCGTTGCATTCAAGGATTCGACAGCGCAGCCAAGCGGTAGACCGGTATAGGCTGCCACGTCTGCTGCTGTTTCTAGCTGCAATCGGCATACCTGTCGTACATTTTCCGGATCGACAAAGGGGTTATCTCCGGTTGCCCGAATCAGGTAGCTAGCATTTGTAGATCTGGCAATCGACGTGTATCGGGAAAGCACATTGGTTGGGTGGCCCACAAATAAGGAAATGTGGTATTCGTCGGTTATGCGGCGAACCAGCTCTGCGCCAGGCTCGGCAGTGGCAACCCATACCGATGAAATCTCTTTGACGGAGAGCAGGTTTTCGATGATGACCCCGAGAATGGGTCGTCCCTCGAGATCAGCAAAAATTTTATTCGGCAAGCGCTCAGAAAGAGCTCGCGCCTGGATAATTGCAACGATTTGCTTGTCAGAAGTTAAAGGTGTACCATTCATCGCACTGCTCGCATGCCGGGAAAGCGCTATAGTCCCCACGGCCTTCTTGAGCCGCCAGAGAGCCATTTTTTTCCCAGGTATTCCGGAATATCTCGTTACTACTATCGGCAAAAGAGCCCAAAACATTACGTTTTAATATGTCCTGTTTGCATGTCAGAACAGCTCCGTCCGAAGCGATAGCAAGATCCCGAGAGAGATGCCAGCAGGGAATTCTTTGTAGAGGGGTCAGATCGCTAAAGCGAAAATCGGGGACTAAGCCCTGGTAGCGATTCTGTTTTTGCAGAAGAACCTGGAAGCCTTTGCCTGTCCAGTGTTTGAAAAAGTCATCGATCAGCGTCTCATTTTGGCTGATTTTTAATAGCTGAATCGTAAGAAAATCTGTGGCTCTGCCCTGGTGATCCAGGTTATATGGAGCTAGCATGTGGAGATTTTCGAGAAGCTGAAGAAAGATATTGTTGGGCAGTGTAGCCTGGTATTCTGGGTTTTTGGGCTGTAGTGAATCGTATTGCTCCTTTGTCAGGGCGTTCAGGTTGATGATAATGTGCACTTTGGTCTTTAGTTTTAAAATCTCCTTGACCAGCTCTTCGGTCAGCAGAATTCCATTTGTTTCCAGGACAATCCTCTCTACCGAATCGGATGCATCCAGTTGTTGTAAAAGAGCCAGAAAATGCGAATGAAGCAGGGGTTCGCCCATACCTCCAAGGGCGACCGTCAGGGGAAAGCCCAGCTTTGAGCTTTGCGCCAGGATCTGCTCCACCATCTCCAGGGGCATCTCTCTGGAATCACGCGGCATCGCTGCATAGTGACGTGGACAGTAGAGGCAATGAAGTTGGCAGTCGCTGCAGATTTCCAATTCAAGATAGCTTGGATGGATTCTATAGAGAGACGGGGTAGCCCACAAAGCCTCTGCGAACTCCTGATAGGAGGGCAATTTTCCGATGGATTGTATCACTCCGGATACAATTTCCGCCTGCCTGGCATCCTGGATAGAGCCATCAGCTCGCAGTACCCGGATATCCGGGCTCTGGAAATGGACCTCAACGTCAAAATGGTTAATATTTTTTCGGATTATCTCCCCGAGGGAAAATTGGGCAGGCAGATCCTCTTCGCCAAGGCGGTAGATGAGGCTGCGGTGTGCAAATTCACCGGCAAACCCGGCAGGGACATTTTCACTATAGGTATATTCACAAAGATAGCGGCAGTGGTTTTCATACATCTGTCGGGCAATTTGGAGATCCAGCAACATAGCGCGGGTGGAGACAAAGAAGAGATCGTCCACATCATAGTTGAGAAAGAGCTCTCTGGCTGCTGCGGCATCGCTCTGCTTGCGGATGACGTCGATATTGGGAATGCCCAGGTAGAGGCTGTTTTTCGAGCGCAACGATTGAATAAAAAATTGGATATCACGGCAGCACTCATCTCTGGTAGAGTCGATATAAAACCAGACCGATTGGATTTTGTTTTGGAAAAAAGGGTCGTGACACAACCGGTAAATTAAAACCTCGATAGGGGAGATGGAGTGTTTTTGCACCAGGGAAAAGAGATCAGGGTACACCTCAAGCGATTGCCAGGGAAAAGAGGGAACCCCCTTTTGTAAAGGGAGTAAGGCATGGGAGCCGGAGCAGCGGAAGAAAAGGCTGACATGGTCATGGCGTAGAAACTCTTTTTCATCCTCCGGAAAAATATGCATGCCGGCTGACGTCATGGTTTTGCTGGTGTTTGAAAAAAGGTAATGGCAGCCTGCCTTTTTCGTGCCTTCATCCACTCCAGAAAAGCTCTCTCCTGTTTCTGTGCGTAGAGCAGCCCAAAAATCCGGTTTTGAACCGTTTCCATGGTAACATCGCGGATGGCCACCAGTTGCACAATGCTGTAATAGCGGGCGTTTGCCTGCTTAAATACCGGAGAGACCCCTCTCCCAACCTGCCCCTGTAGCTGGAAGGCGTTTCCGGCAATCAATTGATCCAACTCCGCCAGATTTTTCCAACCAATGGTAACAACTTGGAGTCCATTTTTTTGCGCAATGGCTTCGAAGGCTGCAGGATTTTTAGCGATCTGGGTCCGGATTGCGACCATACGCTGGTTTACCTTTAATTCCTCGGCAACACTAAAGGGGGATGCCAGGGATATGATTTTGATGATTACCTCTTTGCCTAGTTTGTCCCTGTTGTTATTGTACCAAGCCTGGATCTCGCCACGCGCAGGAGGGGTTGTGGGAACATACAGGTTCATGACCTGAAAGATAAGTAGCTGGTGTGTGAACTCTTCACGAAATTGCTCCAGGGAGCTGCCCCTTTTTTTTAATCTTTCATCCAGAGCCTTGGCATTGGGAACATTGTTCGCATCCACCAGTGCCTGGATACGCTCCTCCAGCTTATCCTGAGGCGCTTTCAGTGACTGTTCGTCTGCAATCTGTTCTATGAGTTGCTTTTCTATCAGGTAATCCAGGATTTCCGCATCATTTTGAGCCTTTACAGGCAGGACACCCTTCATCTGTGGAATTTTT
Source organism: Leptospira biflexa (assembly GCA_020720805.1). GTDB lineage: Bacteria > Spirochaetota > DYNZ01 > DYNZ01 > DYNZ01 > DYNZ01. Next base: position 3,543 of record DYNZ01000057.1, read on the forward strand.
TCACGCATCTGTTCGATATCCAGCTTGGTGATCGGTCTATCATTGACTGTTGCCACGGTGTCGTTGATTGTGATGGCCGCAGCGGAGGCACTTAGAACGTTCACTCCAAGCAGACAGCCGAGGAAAACTGCCACTGTTAAGCGTGATGCGTATTTTCTTTGATTCATGTAGGCTCTCTATGTTACAATTAATGTTAGAAACGGCATACCATTAGACTGGCATCGATTTCGTATAGAACAAAAAAAATGAGATACTTGACATTTTCGTCAAGTAAATCATGTTCTTGTTCTCTATTATTTTTTTGCAGCGATACTGCCGATATTGATACAATATTTCAATGTAATTCTTTGTAACTCCTTACCTTTTTTGGGGCGAAATAAAATAATAGGTTACATTCTGACTTTATTGGTAACCTGAAGTTTGTAATGAGATCATTCTGACACGAGATTGCATTTATCCGAGCCAAACGCAATAAAATTAGGGAAAAAAGCGGTGAATTCTAAAACCAATAAAGTGGAAACAACAAACAAAAGTAAACCTGCCATTACCAAATCGCAGGGGTTCACGCAGCGCTGGACTCTATTTCGATTTCTTCGCTCGTTAAGCCTGGCAAAGCAGATTATAATTGGAACACTTGTCTCCACCTTTGTGGGAATTACGGTGGTTGGGATTAGCCTTTTTATCAGTGAGCTCCAGGCAATGGTCGATTTTGCCTCACAGAAAAATGCTATCCTCGCAAATACTGCTTCTTCTACACTGCGTTCTCGTTTTCAAGAGAGCACCTATCCCGCCACAGCGAAAGAGTTTGTATCTCATTTGCAGCACTATCTGGAGCGCAGCGAATTGTCTGCATCACGGATTGCCTTTTTTTATAAGCCAGAGGGCGGCGCAGGAATCGAAGAGTGGTACAAAGCTGCAGATGGCAAGGATTGGGTCAAAAAAGAGGTATCGATTCAGGAGAGCTACTATCGTAAGCTTGAACAGGTATTCTCAAATGTAAAAAAATCAATGCCCATTACACGGATATCCTTTCAGAAAGATGACTTTGTCGGTTATATAACGGGATTGCGTGATGAGGCCCAGCGTGTTCACTTTGTGATACTGGTAAAAGAGACCATGCTTCAGTACAGGGAGGACGCGGTAAAGCGGTTTAGCGTTATCTCTGTTGTAGCGATTATTGCTTTGGCCTTTAGCCTGTTGCTTGGTTTTATGATTTCCAGAGGAATCTCGCGACCAATCCGAGAAATGGCCGCATTTATGCGACGTATTGCGGCCAGCGATGCAGATTTTACGCAACGTATTCCCGTAACAGGTAGCACGGAGTTACGAGAATTGTCCGGATCGTTTAACCAGTTTGTGGATAAGCAGCAGGTCATTGTAAGCGAAGTAAAAAAGTTTTCTGATACAATCCATACTGTTTTACGAGATATCCACTCCAATTTTGACCTGTTGAGGGAAAATGCCAAAGAACAGGCTTCTGTGATACGGGATACAGCGCAATTCAACACCGATTTTTCAACAACGGTTCAAGAAATTGCAACCAAGGCAAATCAGCAGATTGATTTATTACAACACAGCGTACCAACCATTGAAGCCCTGATACAGTTTATCATCATGGTAGAAAAAAATGCGACTAAGGTAAACAATGTTTCGACCTCGGCGCACCTTGCCTCCAATCAGGGCAAAGAGATTATCTCTGAAATGGTTCAGGAGATGCGTGTTCTTGAAGAGAGCTCAGAGAATATCTCCAGGATTGTAAATATTGTGCGGGACGTGGCGGAACAGACCAGATTGCTCGCCCTGAATGCTGCTATAGAGGCGGCAAGAGCGCGCGAGCATGGCAAGGGTTTCGCAGTGGTAGCGGATGAGGTCTCCTCGCTGGCGGAAAAAAGTGCAGAGCAGGTGAAAAGCATAACTGGCATCATCACAGCTAATTCAGACATGATCAACAAAGCGATGCAATTCGCTCAGCGCAGCGAAAAATCTTTTCTGGAAATTGCTGGATATGTAGATCAGGCGACAAACCTGTCTTTGAAAAATGTGGATGGAGCGCGCAAGCAGCAAGACCCTGCACAGCAGAGTCTTCATGATCTGGCTGAACTTAAAAAACTTTCCGAAAACATGAACCGTTCAATTCAGGTTCAGAGTTCTTTTTTTAGTGATATGGTCAAGACCATGGAAAATATTAATAACTATACCCAAGAGAGCGCACGAATGGCTACCTCCCTTGACAAAAAGGTAGATGACATCAACCTAAAATTTCAAAAGATGTCCGAGATCATTTCCCGAATAAAGGTTTAACCGAAAGCACATCGCAGTCTCCTATAGGTCTATTGATGCAAGCCAAGACTCCTATTTTATTAATTCATGGCGCATGGCACGGCTCCTGGTGCTGGCAGGAGTTTTTTGTCCCCTTCTTACAGAATCAGGGATTCGATTGCCGTGTCGTCGATCTGCCCGAGCATGGAGCTCAGCGCAGCAAAGCCAATCTGAATCATCTATGGATGGATCACTACCTTCAATTTTTAAGACAAGAGATCTCTCATTACCCGGAAGCGCCGGTATTGGTAGGGCACTCCCTGGGCGGTTATCTGGTGCAAAGACTGTTGGAAGAGAGAAGGTATCCGGCGGCAGTTTTGATGGCTCCCGTGCCGATCCATGGGTTGTGGCTAACATTGCTGAGGCTTTTTTTACGCAATCCGTTGCAGAGTCTTGCTATGCTGATCCAGGAAGATGTTTCTGGTCTGGTTAAGACTCCAAAAATGTATAAGCAAAATTTTTTTCACTCCGCTCTCAAAGAAGAGGATCTAAATAGATTTTTTAACAGATTGGGGCCAGAATCGTTCTGGGTCTTTATGGAAACATTATTTCGCTGGCCAGTTCCCAGTAAAGGAAGGACGCCTATGCTTGTTCTGGGAGCGGAAAAGGATCGGTTCTTTAACAAACTGGAAATATTACGTACAGCAAAAAAACAGGAAGCCGATGCCATTCTTTTCGCGGAAACAGGGCACGGTATGATGCTGGAAGAGAACTGGCAGGAGATCGCGCAAAGCATCGTAGACTGGTTACACCGAAAGGTATCACACGATGTGAGGAGTGCGCAGAGCAGTTTCTTCGCAGTATAAATCATCATTTAACAATTCAACTAGACTGGAATCATGATTGTGAAGATATTAATTGCATACAATCCAGCAGCAGGCGGCGGCAATGCGGGGAAAAAATTGCCATACTCCAGGCAAGTAACAATGGAGCTTGAGTTGGGAGCAGATTTTTTTGTCTCGACCAGACCGGGGGAGATCAGCGACATGATAAGTCAGAAAGATTTATCAGGTTATGAAGCTGTTATTGCAGCCGGTGGGGACGGCACATTGTATGAAGTTGTCAATGGCTGGATGAATAATGTGACGATACAAAAGCCACCGATCGCTGTGCTGCCCCTGGGTACCGGAAATTCGTTTGCCAGGGAGCTTGGCCTACAGGATAATGATATTTCAGGGGCTCTACAGCGCGTAAAAACCGGAAAAAAAATCCAAGTAGATGCCGGCAGGTTTACCACTCCGGAGAGCAGTGGATACTTTGCGAATATTCTTGGCGTTGGCTTTGTGACAGATGTTAGCCACACAGCGAAGCTATGGAAGCGATTTGGCAAGGCCGCTTATAACATCGCTGTTTTGTACAGGATTCTTTTTTTAAAGTCCCGGAGGTTGAGAATCATTGCAGAAAATCGGGTGATCGAACAGGAAAATCTGCTGGTAGAGATATCAAATACCAGATACACAGGAAAAAATTTTTTAATGGCTCCACACGCGGATTGGGCGGATGGCAAATTTGATATAACAGTTGCCCGCTCTATGGGTAGGTGGCGTTTGCTGCGGATTTTTCCGAAAATTTTCAGGGGGAGCCATGTCCGCGAACCTGAGGTCACCTACTTTCAGGCGGCAACCATCCATATTCATGGTGCCCGTTTGGAGCTGATCGGTCCAGATGGAGAGCTGGTGCAAGGTTCCTCTATTGATATTTTTTGTCTGCCAGGCGCTCTGACAATTCTGGCGTAGTATAGTCTATTTTTTTGCAATCCTGCGTGATTTCATCATTGTAAAAAGATCTTTTCAATATTTTGAATTACCTCTGTTTTAGATAATTTCTTTTGTTGGGAAAGTAAATCCAGGTTTTCCTTGGTGATGCCGCTTTTATCTGTTGCTGTTTGCAGGTTTTCACCGCTTTGGATTAAAGCGTATAAATGGGCAATGCGGTAGCCTGTAGCCGATTTTTTCAGAATTTCTGATTTTAGTTTCTGGCTCTCCTCTAATATTTCGCTTAGTAAAATCTTTTTGTTGTTCGCCAGTGTTGTTTGCATTCGAGTTCTGGTAACTGCTGGCAATCCATAGGCTGTGTCGCTATGGCGGAAAAGCTCGGTTATTTTTTTGTCTATCTGTACAGCCATTTTCACGTTATAGGGAGGGTTCTGCTTTTCCAGGAAATAGGTGAGAAAACCAAGCTTTTCCCACTCCATGCTTGATTGAACCGTATTGTCCCGCAAATGGTACTGGTTTGTGTTGAGCATCAGATTCATGGTTTTCAAAATAACTCGATTGTAGGTAGGCGATGGTGAAGCGCTCAGATAGGGCATACTCAAATTTTGATGATTTTTCTGGATCGAAAAATAGACAGAAGAGAAAATGAGAAGCGAAGCTGCTGTTGCCAGGCTACTCCAGATGGCAAATGTGGAGCGATTACGCCGGGGCGCATTTTTGTTGATTGATTTTTTTCTGGAAGCTTGCAGTTGCGGAACCTTGGCCAAAGCCTTATCAAGGATCAGTCGCGCTTCACCGTCGGCTATGGGGTTGTTCAAAGATTCCAGTAGCTCGTGCTCCCCGCCAAATGGCGGTTTGTTAGGTGACCCTTCGCCAGCAAGGCCCAAATTGTTCGCAATACCTTTACGCAGAATATTTGCCATGGAGATCTCTTCGGGCGAAAAAAGATTTTTATCCAGGGAAGTATCATTTGATTCCTTCCTGGCAAAGGTGTAGTCAACCAAAACCTTATGCTTGTCGACATCGTGCTGTTTCATTTTTTTCCCTCTCGCTGTGTACTGTTCAGGTCAATTCCTTGCTCCTGAAAGCAGTTTCTAAGCTTTTGTATAATTTGATAATAACTGTAATACATTGCTGATAATTTGATTCCTTTGTCTCTGGCCATTCGCTTCAAAGAAATTTTTTTTGTCATAACTTCCTGAACAAGTAGCGAATCATCATGATTCAAACCAGCGATGCATTTTGCCAGAACATCCATGATGTTCCTCTCCTCTTCATCGCGAATATACGCCGCCTCCGGTGGAAGTTGATCGGATAAAAAATTGTCGATATCCGGGTGATAGATTTCAGCGTTTCGATGATTAATCAACGCAAATCTGGAGTAGAGCCAATATCGAAACACCGTAGAAATATAAGTTGAAAATTGTGCTTCACCCCGGTACATATAAACTTGCCTGGCCTCATGATCCAATAAAAAAAGGGCGAAATTTGCTATGATATCCTCTTCTTCTAATCTCAGTTGACCACATGCACCTGTGACTCGTATTAATTTTATAAAATACTTTCCTCCCTCTTCGAGGGCAAACACTACGGCTTCTTCCTTGGTTAGTTGGCGAATTTCTGTCAGTTCCACGTGCTACCTTGCGTATTCATTCATGTGATCATTGCTAGTTTGGTTTCCTCTCGCTTATTTCATGTTCACTGTAATGATATTTCATGCACGACCATTTTTCCGTCTATTTTTTGATAGCGCACTTCAATACCTTTTTGTCTGTATTGCAGCTCATTCCCGCTGCTATGCTCTGGTTTCCCAAGAGCGCCAACGATCTCTGATAATTCAGGAAGAGTCTCAGGATGATAATAGTAGGTAACTTTTTGCAGGGACCAGTTTCCCGGAGTGTGAGCATCAGGTCGGAAGATCAACCGGTAGGTGAGACGCTTCCCTTGCAGCAGCCTGACAAACATCCAGCCTCCCGCCTCTCTTGTATCCATTGTTACAGATGGCGTAAGGATAGAAACTTTCTGCATCATGGAGGCGTAGCTCTCATTGGGTGCAAAAGGTATCTGCTGACGTAATATAGAGGAGATGGAGCCTCTCTTTACCTTGGGCGAGTCAGAGAACGAACTGGTAGCTTCAATATTTTTCAACCAGAATGCGGGGAGCAGATTTTCCTTTTTGTAGAGATCGAGAAAATGGGTGTACTCTCCCTGATTTTCGAGCAGTTTGTGCAGTAGCGTCAGATTGTAGTAGATCTTATTTCTCATCTGTACTGGTTGTATAAAATTAGGTGTATTCTCTAAAAGCTGCAGAGAGCGGTGAAAGTGCGTTCTGGCTATATTTAAAAATTTCTTTTTTCGATCAGCCAGAAAATCATACTGATTGCCAATTCGAGCTGCCTGGAACAGATAGAGGGATCCAAGGTTGTTCAGGTATTTGGAATCTGATCCAGAGGAGATTTTTTCCAGATGCTCTAAAACCTGGTCAAAAACCATCAGGTTGTTGGTCTCGTACATGAGCAACAGGGCATAATTGATAAAGGAGTATCTGTCGCGAAACGCCTTGAGATGGAGTTCGTAATGTTTTTTTGCCAGATAAAAATATTTCTGGTTGCCGGGAATTATCGTATCAGCTCCAGCGCGTTGAATACGGAAAAACTGCGCTGGCTGGTACAGAGAGATCTGCACCAGAAGTTGCTGCGGGTCATTGTCAAATCCGAGCCACAGCTTATGATAGGATAACGCAAGGGCAAAGTCGATATTGGTAACCAGATCGCCAAGATAGGTGGCCATGTTGGTTCTAATTTTATTGAGAATCTCAATATTCTGCAGTAACGCCTCCTTTGTTCCTTGTTTATAAAGGTTATAACTAGCATCAAAAAGATAGGCACTCTCTTTGATTGCGCCGAGGTTCTGCAGCCAGAGATACTCGCGCTGCCGAAAGTTGATATGGCAGCCATTGGTAGCTGTGGGAAACTCTAACGGCCTTTTTTCCTGGGTTTTCGCCATTTCCTGGAAAATCTGGGTAGGGATATCTATAGAGTATCCTAGCGCAAGCAGGTAGAGACCGGCATAGGCGTCGGCGGCTTTTTCCGTTTCACATTTGGGGGAGAATGCCAAACCAAGTTTTTGATGCATCAGGATATGAGCAAATTCGTGCGCGATGATATAGAGAATGCGACCCTGGGCCTCCCGGGGTGTTGCTGCTTTTTGCGCATGATAACGGATCAGGGATTCAGCTATCAGGATGTTGCGATGTCCATCGGTTTCAGCTGTCAAAGTTGGGTCGCTGGTGATATGGATTTGAATCTGCTGTAGCAGATCTGTGGACAGGCTTGCCAATTCAAGGCGTACACTCTCAACGAGATCCTTATAAGGACTGTTGGCAACAATCCTTGCCTTGCTGTTTAGCTGCCCGGGTAGAACAATCCAGATTAGCAAAGAGAAGATGAGAAAAATATTATATGGTTTTAATGCTACCATATCCTGCCTTTTTTACGGTAAGGAGTCCATCCAAAGATACCGCTTTTTTTAAATTATGCGCACTCAAATTGAATAGAGGGGAAAAGAGAAAAAGTTTTAATTTTTTTTTCTATTTTTCCAGTTTTTTTGCAGAATTCTGTCTATTATGCAGGGTAACCGGTTTTATCATCTCTGGAAGCGGCTGCCAGATCAACTGGTAGGCGAGGTCAGCCCTGACTTGGCTAGTTGAGCGCTGTTGTGGTGCTGCGGTCAGGTAGTTGTATCGTGTCAGGTAGTGGGGATGTTTTTTCGTCAACTGGACATAGATGGTCGCTGCCTTCTCATTTTCCCCCTTTTCATGGTACAATTGAGCCAGAGAGAGGAGGGCGAACTCATTTTCTGGGGAAACCTGTAGTACCCGCAGATAGAGCGTTTCCGTCCTGGAGAACTCCCTGTCGAGGAGGGAGAGATGACCCAGATTGATCAGCAGTTCGGGAGAATCGGGATGTTTTGCGCGTAGCTGTTCGAAGATCTTACGAGATTGCTCATTTTTGCCGGATTGGGAGTACAAAATTCCCAAAAGGTTAAGTTCGCTATTCGTGGCTATGTTCTGATCCGCTGCGCTCTGGATTTTTTCGATTTTCTCGCCTTGGGTTTCCTGGAGGATTTTTGCAAAAAGAGCCTGGATCGCCTTTTCCTGCGGAGCCTGGACAGGTTTTGACGGAAGTCCCGCATGGGTGCTCTCTTGCAGGTCTACAGGCGGAAACTGTTTCAAAATTTCGCTGGTGGAGATGATCTCCAGGCCGGAATCCTTGTACCTGGAGATCAGAGATGCCGCCTGTTTCCATGCCTGGAAAAAATCGGTCTGGAGAGCTGTTGTTTCGATGGGTAGCCAAAGGGTATGGTTCAAAACAACCATCTCCTTGGCGATGGGCAACGAGCGGGAGTTATCAACGACGATGCCTGTCTGCACCAGCAGAAAGATATGGCCCGGTGTTGTAGCAATAGCGGTTTCTAATCCTGACGCCTCATAGAGACTGGCGAGGAGAGCTGTTAGGTCATCACAATCCCCTGCGCCTAGATCGAGGGTTGTGCGTGGAAACTGCAAATGATCGATCATCCGTTTGTCGCCTCTATTCCAGTAGCTGGTGTTGGCATCTTTCTTATAGGAGATACCGTTTTGGCGGAGTGTTTCAAAGAGATAGGCGGCAGTTTGGATGCTTTCTGGAAGGCTCCCGTGTCTTTTGTCTTTCCCGCGAAATTGCAGGGCAGTTTGCACCAGACGCACCACAGCGCTGTCATTGGGGGTGATAAAGCTGCCGATGTGTCTGGTATTTTGCCAGGAGATTGCCGATTTGGGATAAACTGTAATATGATCGTTCTCTTTGTATGAATAGATGCTGCTTTTGTCCCGATAACTGATCCGGAAAGTGATCGGCAGATCACGAATCTCCGTGAGTGCCATACTTCGATTGCTGGTGCGCACAGGAACCTTCACTTTAATTTTTTCTCCGGGTCGTAAAACAGGCACATTTTTTGCTGCCGCGCTCTGTTCGCTAATCTCCTGAATGGTGGTCTCGATTTTTATGTCGTGAAGTTCATAGCGGCCATGATTTTCCAGGGTGATCGAACCAACCCCATCCGCAGCATAATTTTGTGCCTGAGCCAGGAAGAGCGGTTGAAGCTCTGTTTTACTGATTCGAATCAAGGACTCCTTACGACTTAGGAAATTGCCTGCGAAAAGCCCAGAGAGGTGCATAACTACTGAGGCCTGCAGTTGGTAGCCAGTAAAGAGTGAGCCTGATAACTCCTGTATAAAGGCCTGCGCTCCGAATCGGAGCCATAATCCGGAATAGATTTCACTTTGTAGGGCAGCATGCATAGAGAGGGAGGGTTTGTAGGCCGCAGCCTGTTGCTGGCTGTCCTCCAGATTGAGGAGAAAATAGCTATAATGGAGGCTGATACCGACAAAGGGGGTGGTAAAAAAGAGTTTTGGTATCTGGTATTCCATGCCAGCACCCAGGGATAGCTGCTTTAGATACGAGAGATCGTTGTATGCATAGTGATAATGGATATAATCCAGAGAGCCAAACCAGAAGAGATTGGGCCATTGCGTGGGATAGATCAGATCGAGGCCGAAACCTGGTCCAGCCTGAAAGCTATTGAGTTGTGACGAGCCGGGTATGGCATAGGCGCTGCGTACGTTGTAAAGCAGCTCCCCAGGCAGAGCGGCGCTTTGGGTGGTCGTCACCGCAGACCAGGCGAGAATCACCAAAGTGATCCATTGGCGCAAGCGACTGGCTCGCCAGTTTGTTATATCCATGCAGGCAACCTGTGACTCTTCTCAAGGGAATTTTTATCAGAAAAGCCTGCTCTACATTCAGAATCAGGATTTTCGCGCATGTATTCGAAGATGTCATCTTAGACTGATGATTAAAGAATTTCAACTGAATAATTTGAAATTTTAGACAAACTTAAATATTTATGATATATAAGGCAACCTTAAAAAGTTAGCATTTGTTGGTAGCCTTGTGGTTAAAAATATAGAAGAATAAATTAAAAATTTTTAAAATTTTTAATTTATAGAGGTAACTATAATAAATTAATCCCAATTGAATTCTATATGTTAGGGTTGTGCTAGGGCTGCGATCTCCTTGCTGCGGAGTTCGATCTGGCTATGCATGATCGAGACCTCGCTTTGCCAATAATTGGCTCCGGTTTTCAGGGGTGGGTAGATATCGGAGAGAAACAGCCCTGTCTGGTTGAGTTTTTTTCGATAGGAGCCATAGGCCGCCTGGAGATCTCCGCTCATCAGGTGCTCCCAAACAGAAAGATCCAGGATTTTGAGATATGCCATGATGAAGCGGCCCCCCAGCCATTCATGAAAGGGGCTGCGGAAGAGAATAGGAGAGTCCTGGTCTGGACTTTTCTCCGCTTGAAAGAGAAATAGAGATTGGATTTGTTGAGAATCCTGGGAACGAATCTCGCCCCGAAGATGAATACCGGCAATGTGAATCGCTGCCAGGTTGATCGTGGCCATAAACGCCTCAGCGGTGGCGCTACCAGAGTGGTTGTGCAAAAGCTGGCGAGCTCTCTTAAGCTTATGGCTGCAGCCCTGCTTCGAAAATGTCGATGGCCAGGTGCCTGCGGCAAGGTATGAGCGGATCGGAATCTGGCACTGCCAATAGAGAGCCAGCGCCAAGTTATTTTTTATCTTCTGGTTGTCAGGATTGCGCCGCAGCGCCTTTTCCAGGTCAGCCTCGATGGCTTCAGCCACTCTAATGAGAGCCTGAGCCTGGGGATAGCCTTGCGCCAGAGAGGGACGGTATCTGGTGAGGACATGACCCAATCCTTGTTCAGGGGGTGAAGGCAGGCTTTGTCCGCGAAAAGCGAAGCGCTGATCAGAAGCCATGGGCATGGCAAAGGAGATATTTTCTTCGGCCAGCGGGTAAACAGGCACCTCAAGACCGGGGTCTGACAGGATAAGCCTCATCAGCCGGAGAAACGAGAGGTTGATATGGCTGCTTTTGTGATCGGGCAGCTGCCTGTGAACGCCCTCCAGGAGGTTCTCGGCCTGAGCCAGCAAACCAAGGTTTTTTTCCCGGTGCAGAAGGTAGGCAGAGTGGGTCATATTCTGTTTTAAGTTGCGGATAACAGCCATAGCCTGGTTAAAGGAGTGAGCTAGAACCTGAAGGTGTTTGATTTTTCGTATGGCGTGCTTTAAGCGCAACTGGTTAGGCGGATGGCCGTATGGCAGAATGGGCTGCACTGGGTTTTTGTCATGCCAGGAGTAGAGCAGAGCCAGAAATGTGTTCGCCCTGTAACCAGCCAGAAAGGCGTAAAAAAGCCCCATCTCGTCTGCTTCGAACTCCTTTTGCCACAGATCAGAGCGAATCGCCTCCTGGAATAGGGGGCTTATGCGGTTATCCTCCCGATACACAGGAATCATGTAATCCTCTGGTGCATTGTGGATACCCGCCCTGAAGCGGCCATGGTTGGCGCGCAGATGATGCAGCTCATGTCCTATGACCACTGCCAATAGGGAGTTGAGGTTCTCCTCGGAGAGCTCACCGCGTTGGCGCAAGAGCGATTCCAGCTCTTTCATGAATCGTGAGCCGATGATGAGATAGTTTTTTCCATGGGTTTGCTGTACCCGGAGATTGTTGTCATCTGCCTCGCGGATTTCAACATCATCCGCGAGGCTTCCCTGGAGAAAGGGATGAGTGACAAGGGATTGGAGGATATGCTGCGCCCTGCGAATCGAAACAGACTCCTTTTTCAATTTGATGGTACTCGCCTGTGAGGCATCGCTGTCTCCGTGAAGGTTATTGATGAGGTGAGCGTTCCATTTATCCTGGAGATTTAGGGCTGCTATCTCGTCAGAATATTTATCCAGAATTTTTGTGTTTCCCGTGAGAGAGCTGGTCAGAATGAGATTTTCCAGGAGAACGGCCTGACGGGGACAGAGCTGAATCGCCTGTTCGAAATAGCCCAGTGCCGTGGTGAATTTTTTTTTCATGAAGGCCAACTCTCCGTGCAGGCGGTAGGTCTCCGCCAGCAGGATCTGTTTTCCTGGCTTTTTGATCCCTGTGGTATCGTTAAGTTTCCGCTCGATGGTAGCCAGATTTACCGCGATCTGTTCTAAGGAGTTGGTTTTGGCATAGGGCGATATGCCGTGAAAGGGGTTGAGAAGATGGCTCTCGAGGAGCAGACGTACAGGCGCGCTGGCTTCATGTTTGGACATCATAGGGTTGTCCAGCATCGCTTTGAGCTCCTTCAACCGCATCTGCTCCAAAAGCCAGAAACCCCTGCGGAAGAGGTGCATGGCAAGCTGCGATTGCAGACCATCCCCTACCAGGGCAGCGCGGGCATGCAATTTATGGCACAGCATGTGGGCTTTGGTATGCTTCATTTCGGCAAGAAGTTGTGCGATGCTCTCCTTGTTGTTTTGTTTATAACAGCTTTGCCTCAGGGCAAGGATGAAGGGCTCATCTTTAAGAAGTTTAGGTGTCAAAAATCCCTCAAAATTTTTTATCTTAGGGCGGATCTGGCTGCATAGGCTTTCCATGGGTCGTGGGCTATCCTGGTTGGCCAATCGCAGGTTTTGGGTCTCCAGCTGTTCCAGCAGAAAAAGGTGGTAGGCGTTTACAATGGTGGGAATCTCTTTTTGCTGGCTATGGGCAAGGGTATGCTGGTAGAAAAAATCACAGGCTTGACCTACGTTTTCATCCTGGGTGTGATAGGTGCAGATTTCGTGGCCAAAACGAAATGCTGGTTGGTAGAAGCGCTCTTTGAGTCCTTGTTCTAGAATATGGAGCGCTTCGATCGCCTTGTCTGGTTTGCCGGTATAGGTTTCGCGCGCCTCGATGAGGGCAATTGTAGGCGACAATCCTCTTGAAGTAGGATGCTGGGGAGAACAGGATAGCCCGGTTAGTAAAGTGATCAGGATTGCACACGCTATCCCTGGGAGGCCCCTGTTATCATTCTGAAAGAGTCGCTGTCTGGGCATACCTTGTACCTGCCTGAAACTGATGTACCTTACATTTCCTATAGAGGGCAAAAAGGATTTTATTTCAAAAAAAAATCCCTTTTTTTATAAAAAAAACCGTTTTTAGCGAAATTGGGCAACAATACCGCGCCAATCCGGAGCGGATAGATTTTTTTTGCAAATTTGTCGCCTGAATTAAAGAAATATGGTATGATATATTTATATATTCTGATAAATAAAGAATTCAAGGGGGATTTTCATGCTGGCAACTGACTTGCAACATATCGAAACCGAAGAGCAGCTAAAAAAGATTATCAGTGAAAATGAGAATGTGATGGTGTGCTGTGGCAGAATGGGGCCTATGTGTGTGCCTGTGTATGGCATCATGGAGGAGTTGGAATCGGTTTACAAACATGTGAAGTTTTATGATATGGAATTTGATATCAAGGATGCTGACGCGATTCGCCGGTTGCCTGAGTGTCGTTCATTTACCGGACTCCCGTTTACAGTCTATTTCAAAAATGGCAAGGTAGCTAAGGCTACATCCAGTATCCAAAATCGGAAACAAATTACGGAGATTCTGGATTCGGCCTATGGCAAGTAATCTGGCAACTCCAGGAGGGAAGAGATGGCTGAGCAATTTGATGTCGTGATCCTCGGCGGAGGGGCAGCCGGCTTAACAGCGGGAATCTATGTCAGCCGAGCCCGAAAAAGCGCGCTGGTTTTGGATACAGCTACCATTGGCGGTCAAATCCTACTCTCACACCAGGTGGCCAATTATCCTGGTGTAGAGGAGGTGTTTGGCTATCAGCTGGCGCGAACCATGAAAAAGCAGGCACAGCAGTTTGGCACTACGATTGTGGGCAACCGCGAACTTGCACGATTGGATCTGGCCTCACCTAGAAAAGAGGTAGAGACAAGCGAAGGGGAGCTGTTTCAGAGCCAGGCAGTGATTCTGGCCGTTGGTGGAGCGCCGCGTAGTCTGGGGCTCCCCTCCGAAGAGCGCTTTAAGGGAAAAGGGATCTCCTATTGCGCCACCTGTGACGGCGATTTTTACAGAGATCAGGATATTGTCGTTGTCGGTGGTGGAAATTCGGCTCTGGAGGAGGCGGTTTCGCTGACCCAATACGCCAAATCGGTGACAGTCGTGCACCAATTTAACCAATTTCAGGCCTACCAGTATGCCGTGGACGAAGCGAAGCAGAACGAAAAAATTCGCTTCATCATGGAGGCTGAGGTGGAGGAGTTCCTTGGTGCAGAGTCTCTGCAGGCTGTACGGATTCGCCATAAGCGCAGCGGCCAGACCCAGGAGCTACAGGCAACAGGCACCTTTATTTTTATCGGTTATATACCCAACACCCAGCGCCTGCAGGGGCTGGTTCCCTTGAACGCACAGGGGGAGATTCTGGTGGATGAAAATATGAGCACAGGTATTCCCGGACTCTTTGCCGCAGGTGATGCCCGGGCCAAGCGCTACCGTCAGATCACAACAGCGGTCTCTGATGGAACGATCGCAGCTTTGAGCGCGCTCGATTTTCTGCATAGCCTGCATCGAGCCTGATTCACCTTTTCGATTTTGGTTTTCGGTTTTTTCATGGGCCGAAAGCCAGGGTCGATTGGGGTAACCCGCCTCATTTGTTTTTTCACCGAAAAGAATTCAACAAATCTTCCCGATTCGCTTGACTTTCCCAGGTTCCTCAATCAGGTATAGAGAAAAAAGATCCTCTATGTCTGGAAACATTATGGCCGCTTATTACAAAACCATCCAGGGAAAACAGTACGACCGGGCTTTGTTGGAAAATGCAGATGCTGCAGTGGCAGGCAGGGGGGATGGGCGTATCTCGCTGGATGACGCTGTCTCGATATTTGCCCAATTGCAGGATAGCAACTCTTACACCGAGGTTGAAAAACGGACGGTGAGCTATATTCGTACCCATTATAAATTTACTCCAGAAGCTGACGCATGGCTGCGCAAACAGGTGCGCTCCTGGGCAGCCAGCCGTGGCAGATCGAAGTCCGTAGCCACCGGCAAGAGAAAAAAGGTTGCCCCGGTTTCTCCCGTTCCATCGCAGGAGAGAGCGAAGGAGGAGCCTCCAGCAATTCCGGTAAAGGATGAGAATACTATCGCTAAAAAAAGTTCCATTCCATGGTTATGGGTTGGGCTGGGTTTGCTCTTCATCCTTGTGCTGGTGGTCGTCTACTTTTGGAAGAGCGGCCAGATTGCGCCGGTTTCGCAGCCCGTTTCTAGAGTGAAGGAAGAGGCAAAGGAGACACCATCAAAGGTTACATCAATGCCGGCCAGGATAGTGGTTTTGTTTGTCCAGAATAGCGCCGGGGTGAGCGTCCCGGATAAAAAGAATTTGAGCGAATTTGCCAAGGTATGGAAGACCCAGCCTGTTCAGAGGAAAATCGAGATTCAAGGTTACTCCTGCGATCTGGGTACAAAATCTATCAATAGGAAAATCCGCCTAGCGCGAGCCAAGGCTGTTCAGGCTCATCTGGCGGCACAGGGGATAGCTGTGGACAAAATTGAGATTGCCTCACCAGAAAAACTTGATTTTCTCTATCCGAATGGTTCCGAGCAAAATCGGCGGAAAAACAGAATCGCCGTTGTGAGGCTGGCGGAGTAAAGAGTGTGCGCCCAAGAGGATTTGAACCTCTGGCCTTTGGCTCCGGAGGCCAACGCTCTATCCAGCTGAGCTATGGGCGCTTATGACGAAAGGATAGACAAGGTTGCTATCCTTGCCTTGTCAAGGTAAAATCGCGAAAGCCCTCGCCACGGCCAGGAAAAGTGTGATGCGCAGGCAGGGCTCTATTTCAAAAGGGGAGATGGTTTCGAGGGGGTGGATATGCAGGCGAATGAGGTTTTATCGCAGCGCTTTATCTCAGTACTCAAGAGTATTAATTTTGGAATTTTAGTCGAGAGCGAAGAGCGGACTATTGTACTGGTCAACGAGGCTTTTCTCACGATGTTTTCTCTGCCGATCTCGGCGGAGGAGTTCATGAAGATTGATTGTGAGACTGCTGCCAACGCGGCCAAAGGATATTTTAAGGATGAGGAGGGATTTCTCTCCTCGATTCACCGCATATTGGCCGAGAGAAAGATTGTTTTGAACCAGATGCTTGAGATGAAAGATGGCCGCTTTCTGGAACGGGATTACTATCCTGTTTTTATGGAAGATACCTATAAGGGTCATGCTTGGATTTACAAGGATGTTACCGAAAAGCTGACCTTACAGGAGAAGCTGATTCAACTGGCAACAACGGACAAATTGACCGGGTTGGCGAACAGACATAAATTTCTGGAAGATCTAACCCACTATGTGGAGCTGGCGTTCCGCTACAAAAGACCGCTCTCTCTGATTTTGGCTGACGCAGACAATTTCAAATCTATCAATGACCGTTATGGACACCATACCGGAGACCGCGCACTCCAGCTGATCTCCGACTCCTTAACGGCCAGTAAAAGAACTGTGGATATCCTGGGTCGCTGGGGCGGCGAGGAGTTTATTCTGCTGCTTCCCGAAACGGAGCTGGATCAGGCTAAAGTCGTGGCTGATCGTATCTGCGTCTCGGTATGCACCTGCAACATGGAGGGGGTTGACCAGCGCATCACGTTGAGTCTCTTGGCGTCACCCAGCTACGCATCGGGGATACCGAACAGAGCCTGATTAAGCGCGCGGATGACGCTATGTATGAGGCCAAAAGGCTTGGCAAAAACAGAGCAGTAGCGGTGTAATATATTCGAAACACTTTGGTTCTCGGGTTTTATACCGGCTAAAGGGTGCGTCGACATCGCTGGCATTGCCTTGCGATATCCGAAAACCAAAATGCCTTTAGTATACTTTAGGTGTCCGCACCAAGGGCTGTTGCTTGAGATAAGATGGTCTCTATGGATGCCTGCAAC
>DYNZ01000058.1 GCA_020720805.1 Leptospira biflexa
CCCAACCGGTCAAATCTTGTGCTGAGTTCATCGAAGCATCGATGCTTATTGGTATAATCTATGAAGACAGATGAACTGTTTGCGCTTTTTGTAAAGCAGGATTTTCTATCACAAAAATAGCGGGAGAATTGAACCGGCTACAGGCAGTCATCATATACTCGAAACACTTTGGTTCTCGGGTTTTATACTGGCTAAAGGGTGCGTCGACATCGCGCATTGCCTTGCGATATCCGAAAACCAAAATGCCTTTAGTATAAAAAAATTACGACTGGAATGGAGTCCGGATCAAACCTGCAGCTTTTCAAGGTATTCTGCTGCGTTACGGATCTGCACGCCATCGCAGTCTTCATTATGTCTCAGCGAGTAGACAAGCTGAAGAGCAGGGATAGGATACCTCTCTTTGAAATAAAGAAGATTTTTGGCAGGATTGCTGTCAGCAAACTTGCATTCAATCATCTCCAGAGGACCGTTTTCATTGCCCAGACAGAAATCCACTTCACGGCCATCCCTGGTGCGTAGATAATATAAACCAGTTTCCATACCTTTGTAATCTGTTAGAAATGCCGCGTAACGATACAAAGAAAGTGCGATGAGATTTTCAAAGATGACTCCCTGATCATCGGAGACTAAAGCTGTATCAAAAAAATACGCTTTAGGCTCCCGCTGAATTGACCTGGCAATATTTTTTGACCATGGGTAGATCCGGAAAACAATAAAAAGCGCTTCAAGGATATCAATATATTTCTTTATTGTGTTTGGACTGATACTCAGATCTTCTGATAAGGAGCGATAAGAGAGCGGCGAGCCCACCCTATGCCTGAGCATCTGAATCAGGTGTTTCATGGCCATCATATCCTGAATAGACTCAAAGTCCAGAATATCCTCTCTGATGATTCCATCAAGGTACTGCTGCCGCCACCTCAAGGCATCCACTGGATCTGACGCCAAAAACGGTTCCGGAAAGCCCCCCGTTCCATGAAATGATCTATGGAATATTCCGTTCTGGTATTATAACATTCAGCTGGAGTTAAGGGAAATAGCCGATGACGATAATATCTTCCAGCCAGGGACTCTCCGCCCAGTCTAAAGGTATCTAGCCGGGCGCTGCCGGTTACCAGAATTTTCATAGCCTTCGGCCTGGTATCGTACACACCCTTTAGAAACTGTTTCCAATGAGGCATCTTGTGTATCTCATCGAGAACCAGTAGAGTTGTGATTCCCGGCCAGGTTCGGTCTGTTATGATTCGTCTATCATCATAGCTATCATAATTCAGATACAAAGCTCCGGGAAAATAGCCCATAATTTCCCGGGAAAGCCAGGTCTTACCAACCTGCCGCCGTCCTGTAAGCACAACCATCTTTTGTTCCAGGTCGCGAAGGATATAATCAAGTTGTTCTCGCTTCAGAGGGCAAACGCGCACCATTTTGAGCAAAAGTCAAGACTTTTGCTCAAAATGGTGCGCAAATTTCTCAGAGACTGCCTTTCCGCGTTTCCAGCTTCCTCTAGTGTCTCTCAATATCCGTATTGCTCTTTGGATTTCCATTGACTCACGGATGGAAAAACCTCACGCCATCTCTTCACCTCTTCCACCTCAAGCACAGCTTCCACCAGATCTTCGTCAGCGCCCCCTTTTGCCAGTACCGTACCATCCGGATGCACAATCATGGAAGAGCCGCCGAGCTGCCCGCCAACGCCGTTGCAAGCAAGAACATAACTCTGATTCTCTATCGCCCTAGCCTGCACCAGGGTCTCCCAATGACGAATCCGGGCGGTAGGCCATTGCGCCGGCAGGATATACCCCTGAACCTGGTAGACACGCTGGTAAGCTGCAAAGAGCTCTGGAAAGCGCAGATCATAGCAGATCGCCTGCCCGAACAGGAAAGAGCCCACCCGGCTGGCAGCAAGCCCGCCCCCCACCTCAAAAAAGGTGGCTTCCTGAAGGTACGGAAACAGGTGCAATTTTTGATAAACCGCAGTTACTGCACCGGAGGAGCTCCATTGGTAGGTAGTATTCCATTTTTTTCCTTCATCATTTTGCAGCACCAGAGAACCAAAAACCTCAAGCGAGTGTTCGCGCGCCTGGGTAGCAATGAAATCGAGCAGGGAGTGATGGAGTTTTCGAGTATCGGCCATCTTTTCATAACGAAACCCTGTTAAAAACAGCTCTGGCAAAACCAATAGATCAAGCTCCGCCAACAGACTCTTGGCAAAAAGCTGCTGCACAGAAAAAAGGTTGGCGTCAAAGTCATCCTCATTGACCTTCATCTGAAAAAGTCCCACGCGAAGTTGATCTGGTTTCATGCTTCTTTCCTCAAAAAACACCTTTCTCATTCAAAATGCAACGCTTTGCAATTTTTAACCGGCTTGCCGCAAGTGCAAGGAAAATTCCCTTTACTTTTTAAGGCCGAAATGTTAGAATGGTAAAATGATTCTTTTTCTGAGCGAAGAAATTTCCCAGAAAATCAACAAAAAAATGGGGTTTTTCGGCGAGATTTTTTCCACTGCCATGCTATCTCAGGATACGAAGCAGAATCCCGGAGATCCACAGCCATCTTTTATAAAGCGAAAAATGGCGTTATAATCCCAATAAAACTGGTCTTCTTGGGGCGAAGCCTCTGGAAAAACCAACATCTTTTGGGTAAAATTGATGGTATTTCGTTGTGCGAATCATAAACTCCGGGGGAAATTGTCAAAGACAAAAAAGACAAAAAACTCCAATTATGGTGAAAAAAAATCGTCGAGGCGATACTTCCCCGGTTCGGAAGCGCCAAAGCGAATCTGTATTTATCTATTTACGAAAAAGAGGATATTATGAGCGAAGAATTATCCCAGAGTGAAACCAAAGATCTGGCTCCAGAATTAGGCCGGTTACGATCCCTCTTCAAAGAAGAGACCTGGACCAAGAGCGATCCAAAGGCGCTGGGACCGGGCACATTTCAGGACCTCCGCAAAAGCATCCAGCTTTTACAGGAAAAAAAGCTCCTTGATGTTGCAGCAGAGTTGATAAAAGCCCATTTAGACGAACAGGCGGACAGTCTTTACGCGCAGTTCCTCAATGGGCTGATCAGCTTGAAACTGGGAAAACCTGAAGCTCCCAACCAGTTCAAGCGGCTGATCGACTATTTCAAGAATCTTGGTAAATGGTCCAATGTAGAGTATTTTTCCAATCTTATCCTCGAATTTACCGAAAACCGCTATGCCCTGCGTTCGCTGGCTCAATCTCTGGAAAATCTGGGCAAGCAGAAAAACGCCATGACGATTTGGGAAAACCTTGCCAGGCTCGATCGAGATGATGCGGAAATCGCCCAAAAAGTGGGCGAGTATCTGATTATGGAGGGCAACTCCATCAAAGGTCTCTATTTCATGCGCCAGGCAATGGATGCCAATATCCGAAAAAAAGAGTTTCATAAACTCGACAATATCTGGAAAACGATCCTGGAAATTGCCCCCGAAGATATGGCCTATCTGGAAAAAATCGAGAAGAGCATCAGCGAATCGCGCAACCAGGAAAAATTCGGTCAGCTTCTTCTACCCCTGCTGGAACATTACAAATCTAAGGGCAATGAAGAGACCAGCATCAATATCATGAAAAAAATTTTGAAGTACACCCCCCTTAAATTTGAGGTGCGCAAAGAGCTTATCGCCTTGTATGAAAAGATTTACCAGGGACACTCCCGGCTTGAAGAGATTCTGAAAATTTCCAAACTGCGCGATTTTAAGACACCTGCCATGAAAGCAGTGGAAGAGTTTGAACGCCATATAGCTCTTGATAAAGGCAATTACGTGTTTCATCGGAGTTGGGGTGTTGGTAAAATCAATGATATTGATAATGAGGCGCTCTTTATCAATTTTACCGGCAAGGAACAAAACAGCCACCGCATGGCGATCCAGATGGCGCTGCCCTCTCTGCAACCTCTGGCGCCGACACATATCTGGGTTCAAAAAGAGGAAAATCGAAGCGGCTTAGATGATATATTCAAGAATGATCTTGTCGCTTTTTTTGGCATCCTTTTTAATTCCAACAATAACGTGATGAGCCTGGTAGATATCAAAGCGGAGATATGCCCCGATTTTATTCCCACTAAGGACTGGACAAAATGGTGGACGAAAGCTCGTAACCTCTTGAAAAAAGATCCAAAGTTTGGAATATCCGTAAAAAAACGGGATGAATTTTTTCTACGCGATAAACCTATCACTTTTTCTGAAGATATCCTATCCCAATTCCAGCGAGCAAACACATTTGATAAAAAAGTCAACATAGCGTATGATTTCATAGCGAACGCCAGCGATGAAGACCTGCTCAACGCAACTCTTCCCAATATGGTCGATTACTTCATGGACAGCAGTCGCGAAAAAGAGAGCAGCAAAATGATTGCTTCTCTCTTTACCCTGTATGACCTGCAAAACCTCGGCCAATCACAAAAAGAGGCTACCGAGGAAGAGGCGGAAGAGGATACAACCAGCTACCTGCAGAAGGTGAAAAAATTTATTAAACAATCCTCTAACCTGGCTACGGTTGCTCGCGGCATCAACAACCAGGAGATTAAGAAAAACTTTCTGCAGTTGATTCAAGAAGATAGAGATGATTGGCCAATGATTTTTATCGAGGTTATGTTTGAAACTCCGATCAAAATCCATAAATTTACCTTTGCCGAACTCATGCGGCGTGAAGAGTACAATGCGATAAATTTATTTATTGAAAGAGCTATTGCGGGTTATAAGGAAAATCCTGATATCTTTCTCTGGGTTGCCAAAAATCTGACACAGAACGTCTGGAACGAAAGCTGGCTGAATTACTCTTTTCAGGATCTTTTGCTCTACTTGATGCGTCTAATGCTTCAATTGCCCCGAATTGAACCCAAGGGAACCAAACTGAAAAACAGCTCTATCGATATCCTGACCTACAATAATTTTGAAATCCTGCGCGATTGCCTTGAAAAGGAATCGGATAGTTTTAACACAAAAATCTTTGACCTGGCTCGGGGGCTATCGATTTTAACCGACACCATTCGGGCAGAGATCCAGGGCCTTGCCGCCAAATACAGACCTGACCTGAAAAATGTCATTCGTCGCGAAGAGAAAGAGACCGAGACAGAAGAACGCAAGGAAGAGTTAGAGCTTTTCTTTGTTTCCAAGGCAGGCTATGACGCCAAGGTGCAGGCATACAACGATATCGTCCAAAACGAAATTCCTGCTATTGCCAAGGAAATCGGACGCGCTGCCGAATACGGAGACCTTCGCGAGAACGCAGAATACAAGGCCGCTCTGGATAAGCAGGCAACTCTGAAAGCCACTGTCTTCAAGCTAAAAGAGGACCTTGATAAAGCCAGAGTTATGGATCCATCCAAGATCGATACCTCGGTAGTTGGTTTTGGTATTAAAATGAACGTCCTCAATCTGACAACGAAGGAAGATGAGGTCATTACGATCCTTGGGCCATGGGATGCGGATCATTCCCGCAATATTATCTCCTACAAAGCCCCGCTTGGTCGAGCCTTCCTGGGCAAAAAGGCTGGTGAAGAGATCAATTTCAACGCGGGAAGCAGCGAATACCGCTACCGTATCATTGCCTTAGACAAGGCTCTCTAAAACCAGCGAATCATTGAATTTGAAGCCTAGATGCCATTTGACCCGTGGCATCCAGGCGGCTATTTGGATTGTAGAGATCCAGAGTCCACTGGTCATCCACATAAAAGCGGTATAAATATTCTCCTGGCGCAAGAACCATACGCAACTCCCATACGCCATTCTCTTTTTTCTTGAGAAAATCATGCCAAGTGTTCCATTGGTTAAAATCACCGGCAACAGACACCCTGGCAGCTCCGGGCTTATAAAAGCGAAAGACAACTTCCCGGCCTTTGCGGATAATGGTGCGAGCCTGTTTCTCTTCAAGTGTGAGATCATTATAGAAAACGTTTACCTCCTTGGAAAGATTGGGAATAAATTTCCTGTCCCCCATCGGATTTGTTATCCAGATATGATCAACATTCAGTCGATAGTAAAAAATCCTCATCTCTTTTTGATTTGGTATAATGGTATACCAGACACCATGAATATTTTTTTGCAACGGTATAGGATTCCATTGGCTAAAATTTCCAGCAATCGTGACTCTATTTGCCTGATAATTGTGGTATGTAATCAAAACCCCCTTCTGGATATTTTTTGCTCCATTCTGCTGGTACTCAGGTATAACCAGAGTAATCAATTGGGGGGGCATGGAATTTTTAAGGCGTATTAAATCTGCCAGATGGTAATATTTTGCCTTTTCGTTGTATCCAGAGCGAATCTGCTGGTAAGTTAAATCCATAGCTTGCAACGGAATGTCATTCTGAAACAGCAAAACGATGCTCAAAATCCATATAACCAAAATCCGAGCCATAAATACCTTCTCTCTGCCCTTTTTCCGATCCGAAAACCAACGCCACATCAAATCTTTTTACTACAAGGAGTGGTATTCTGAATTTCTTGGCCAAATTTCCAACACGGGTGCCGGCAACACTTCATGGGTTTTCAGGGGCGATGCTCCTGGGAAAATCCATCTCAATTGAATAAAAAACCATTGATAATATTATCCGATGTTTCTATCGATCTCCTTAGCAAAAATATGTTGCACTCTACGAAAAGCTCCGATAATTATACTGAGAAGACAAATCTATGAGTTACAGCAGGATTACGCCGTGATCACGATTCCCATGCTCCCCCGCGGCTTAGGAATCAACAAAGGCAACGTTTTTATAGAGATGAAACCATATTTTTTTGCAATTAGAACCAGGTAATCATGGCGGAAACAACAATCGAGTCGCAACCCTATTCACCCGAAGAGCTGGCCACGATAAAAAAACTGCTAAGCCCGCTAAAACCGCAGGAGTATACGGAAGAAGAGCTATTCCCGTCCCTCGACGGCGGAGAACAACTGGATCGTCCAGAAACATCGCAAAGCGTAGATGAGGATGACGAAGATCTCGACGATACTGACGATGACGATGACGACCAAGATTTTACCCCGCCTGGTCTGGATTTTGGCGATGATGAAGAGGATGGCGATGCACCTGACACAATACCTGGTAGTATTGCGAAAAACGATGTAGCCGACCTTGGCCTCGGCGATTTGGGCGATGCCAAAGAGACAGATTCCGGCCCTTCAAAAACCGACGATTTCGAGCTCGAACCGGATATGAACCAGGGGATGGACGATCTGCTCGCACCATCCCTTGATGACAAACCAAAAGAAAAATCCGACGATGCCGATGCGCTGGATGATCTCGACGACCTTGGCTTCGGCGATCTCGACGATTCCAAAGGGTCAGATACTGACTCCTCAAAAGCTGACGATTTCGAGCTCGGACCGGATATGGATCAGGGGATGGACGATCTACTCGCACCTTCCCTCGATGACAAACCAAAAGGAAAATCCGACGATGCCGACGCTCTCGATGGACTCGACGACCTTGGCTTCGGCGATCTCGACGATTCAAAAGGGTCGGATACTGACTCCTCAAAAGCCGACGATTTCGAGCTTGGACCGGATATGGATCAGGGGATGGACGATCTACTCGCACCATCCCTCGATGACAAACCAGCGGGAAAATCCGACGATGCCGACGCTCTCGATGGACTCGACGACCTAGGCTTCGACGATCTGGACGATAAGCCAGCAGGAGATAGATTCGTCAAAGGCTCGGAGATTGATTTAGATCCAGATTCTGATCAGGATGACCTGGACAATCTCATGGAGAGCAAACCTGATCAAGGGACAAAAAAGATTCAGTCTGGTATGGACGATCTATCCCTGGATATGGGATTATCTGATCTGGAAGATTTCGACAAAATAGGGAAACCCCTATCACAAAAATCTGGGTTCAGTTCTGGAGATCTTGACAGCGGTGGACTACCGCCATTAGAAGATTTTGATCTTGGTGGTCAAGGATTAGCCAGCGAAAAAAGCAGCGCTGTGGCTTCAGCAACAGATATGAACATGGATTCCTTAATGGACGAGCTGTCGGATGAAGAGCCAGCAACTCGGCAAAAAAGCGGCCTCTTAATCAATGACTCAGACCTAGAAAAGGTAAAGCAGAACCTGCGATCATACTCTTTTGGCGTCCGCAGCAGTGCAAAAAAAATCATTATCGAAGAGTTAATTTCGCCTCAAGAAATTGAAGAGTTAATCTCCCTGGTACTGCACCAGGCTCCTGAAAAACAGGTAAAGCGTTTTATTGAGAAAAAGCTGAGAATCAAAATCGATTCTCTTACTGCAGAAACTGGTCGAAAGGTCATCGGTAGTAAAAAAGAGTACTCCCTGGATGGATTGCGCCGCAAGCAACGAATGGTTCTTTATACCCGGTATGCTGCAGCGTTGTTTATCGTTGGACTCCTCATAGGCATGATTAGCTATCGATTTGTATACAAACCTCTCAAAGCTCAATCCCTTTTTGACAAGGGAACCACTTTGATTCTCAAACCCGGCAATGAGGCTGTGGATAAACCTAAGGATTATCAAAAGGCTGAAGAGTATTTCCAGGAGGGTTTAGAATACTCTCCTGAAGATATTGAAGCCTATAACCAATTCGCATTGGCTTACCTTGAAAAAAAGAAATTCGATACCGCCAAGGCAAAACTCATGGCGGCTCAGCAACTCAACCAGAAAAATCGCAATTATGACGCTGAGACACTCTATAACCTTGGACTCTACCACATAGAATCCAAAAGCCCCAGAAAACTTGAGAGCGATACCCAGACCCTATCCTGGTCGAAAGCTGCCAGAGATTACTTTCGCAAGGCCAACCGTAGCGGCAAAAACTTAAAAGCCATAGAGGGAATCGGCAGGACCTATCTGCTGGAAAATGATTTTGGCAAAGCAGAAACCTATTTCAAAAAAATTCTTGCTGAAGATCCCAAGAATATCATTGGCCATGCCAGCCTGCTGAATCTCTATATCGATCTTGATAAACTGATGGACACAATGATCGTGCATCGCACGATTCGCGATCTCAAATTGGAAAAAAATCTCAATCCTTATCTACGTGCCAAACTGGGGGGATATTATCTGTCACAAAAGGATGTCAGGATTCGTTTTAATATCCAGTCCGACGAAAAGGATCAGCAAGATACCCTGCGGCCAATTGCACAGGATGTACTGTTCAGCCTCAGCAAGGATTATCCTAAATTTGCCGAAGGGCGATACCAGTTAGCGCGCTTTTTCCGGGAGTTAAAATCCTACAAGCGAGCCTTTCGCCAGCTTGAAGAGGCGGTTCAGTTAGATCCACACCATTTTCGAGCGCACACCATGATCGCTTCCATGCTTTTAGAGCGAAACGAAATCAATGAGGCCTACAACCATCTGCGCCAGGCCTTGGAGGCGTACAACACCCGAAAATCAACCATCAACAATCCCTACCATCCCAAAGAGAATATCGGCGAGACCTACTCCCTATTGGGACACCTATTCTACTACCATCCCAACCAGATCAGCAGAAAAACCGCTCTGGACACAATGAGTGAGGACAAACAAAACGAGAATCTCAATCTTGCAGTGCAATACTACAAGGCGGCTGAAAAAGCGGGGTTTACCTCTCCAGAGCAGGATTACAATTTTGGACGTAGCCTCTATCTTGAAGGAAATTATGAGGGATCGCTTGATAAATGGCTTAGACTACAGGGACAACTGTACACAAACCCCCACCTTCTTTTTGGTCTTGGAAACAGCTTTTATCGACTGGGCAAACTGGAAGCGGCACAGGGTGAGTACAAAAAGCTGATCGATGATTATGAGCTACAGGCAAGCACCATTCCCAGAGTCAACAGTGATGACGATTACCACCGCGCCCTTTATACTCTGCTATCCTCCGCTCACAACAATCTCGGTATCATTTATCAGAAAAAAAACCAGGAGAAAGAGGCGCTTACCCACTTCTGGAAAGCCATTGAGACCAGTATGCAACTGAACAAAGAGAATGTCCACGCAAGACTAAATCTCAACCGGGCCATTCGCAGCACAAAGGTGCTGGAGGAGCCTGTTTTAGATGACAATTTACCCGTTTACCTGACACCAATGCAAAAGAAAAGTCTCTTAAAGTACTAATTTTTGATTGCTTTTCCAACTTCGTCAGGCTGTATCAACATGATTCCTGCATCAAAGGTCGTGCTCTATGCAATTTTTTAAAAAAAAAGAGAACTCAACTGTATTGACATATTCCGAATACAACCGTTATGCATCCTGGTCAGCGATTCTGTCGCTGCTGTGGGGTTTTGGGCTTTTTAGTCTTCTTGGTATCCTCTTTGGGGTGATCGGTTTGCGTCGATTGCGTACCCATCCCGGAAAACAGAAGGGCTTTCTGCGAGCCTACATTGGCTTGCTGTTTGGTATAACGGGGATACTTTTTATCCTTCTACACCTTAGCAGCTTCGCAGAGATGTTTGCCTTGTCTTGATTTCGTTTAGGGAAAAACATTTTAGTCAGAAGTTTAATCTGATAAATGATGAAGATAAACCGTAAGGGATTGCTATGGGGGAGTTTTAAAGCCGGTATTTCTGTTGAAATACCGGCTGATGCATCCCCAAGGGGAATCGAACCCCTGTTGCCGGGATGAAAACCCGGTGTCCTAACCTCTAGACGATGGGGACTTAGAGCTGTTCCACGTTGAGCCGCCTGGGAATTGAACCCAGGACCCACTGCTTAAAAGGCAGTTGCTCTACCGACTGAGCTAGCGGCTCGTTGGGAGAACCGATATTCTCAGCCACATGTTTGTGGTCAAGCATTTATTTGTTTTATTGCCCTAATTTTTGTAAAAAAAATAAAAAACGCCAACCCAACCTGCCGTATAAACCAAAACAATAATGTTTTCTATTTGCCTTGCAGTGGAGTAATCGTTTTTTAACGCGCAGACCACTTCTGCATCACTCGACTTTTTTTTTCAAGAAATAATTTCTATTGACTCCTTTCCCCTTTCGAATCTTTTCCTATTTTTAGTAAGGATTCCTTAAAAATTTTTAGTGAATCCATCTGGTTGCATAAAACCAATCTTGTGTAAGGAGAATCGTATGGCAGATGATAAAAAAACCGTGCTTCAAGCGATGAAAAAAGCGGGTAAACCTCTGAAAAATGGTGAAATTGCGGAGCTTGCGGCTCTTCCCAAAGAAACAGTAACAAAACTGATCACTGAATTAAAAAATTCCGGAGATATTATTTCACCAAAAAAATGTTACTATGAGGTCAAAAAGTAACCCAAATGGCTCGTTATTATGAAAATGTCCACAGCATCTTTGAGAATAAGCCGATGCGGATCATTCTCTTTCTTACGATGGCAGTGGCTTTTGCATTCGGTTACCTTGATCAAATCATTCATTTCAACTTTGAGCGATTACACATCTTTTTATTTAATCTCAGCAGCGGCGGATTTATTATTCTCTATCTTGCAGAAAACCGGAAAAAACCGTCATTTCTGGTCTATCTTTTCTATATGTTAAGTCTCGTGTTCGCCTTTCTTGCTTTTCTTGAACTCTACCTGGCTGCAATGATGTTGGCCATCGTTCTTGGAAGCATTGCCGAAATCATTCGATTGCGCAATTTTCCTTTTTTCCCTAAAGATTTTTTCCGTTCCCATGTTCCTATTTCCAGAAAATTTCAACAGGCCTCCCTGCTCTGCCTCGTACTGGGTTTATTTCTATCTTCTGTCGTCATTTTAAACAATCAGTACTACCACTGGTTTTATTTTCCCAAATTGACCCTGAATGTTTTCTTTCTTGGGTTTTCGTTTCCAGTCTCGCTCATTACGCTATCAGTAATCTTCAATTTTATCAAATCCGACCGCAGCCCCAGCACAGAGATCATTGAGCATTACTCCTTCTGGAGCATAAACCTCGGTGTCATCGTTTTTTTTATCTTTATCATCTTCGAAATTTTTCCTGCCGAATTTGCTGCGGCCTTTACCCTTTTTGTGTCAGTCATAATTGTATTTTTTTTCTTTTTTCGATTTGGTATCGATCAACAGCAGAAAAAATTCTTAATTTCTGGAATTTTTTTCCTATTAGGAACGGCAATTACCGGTTTGCTTTATATCATACTCAAAATGGTAGGCAACTATGATAAATTTTGGGGTAATTTAATTCTCTGGCTCCACACTTACCTATCTCTTTATGGATGGAACTTATCTGGCTTGATGATTATCCTTCGCTGGAACCACTTTCCCATTCATGTCAATACGAAATCCGCAATCCTTTTTCACTGGATTATCATATCCATCTTTGCGCCTCTTGGCAAAAAAAGCCTATTCTTTGCCGGAGTCGCAATCCTGACCTATATAGCTTTTTTGCTGATCTTTTTTACAGAAAAAACAACCAAGATTTCCCAAACAGAGAGCGAAACGATTATTTTCGAATGATGCCAACGAAAAAATTGGCAATGGTTTCCCAGGGGTACCAATTGCTATTCTAATTAAACCCGAAAAAACTCTTCGTAACCGTTAGCAAAAAGGTGCGAATCCACCTGTCCCTGATCCATGAGATAGCGAAGCATGGATTCTAACAGAGCGATACCCACCAGTGAATGCAGGGCGGAATGAAAACGCTGTCGAAATATTTTTTCCAACAGAAGAAGGATACCTGTCGGATGACTCTTTTCCCGTAAATAGTGCAGGAGTTGGCGTTCTAAATGATCCAACGTCCTTAGCATAAGCCTCGCTTTTTTATCCTGGTAGGAAGTTTTGCCGTGAGAAGGGAAAAAGGTATATCCCTGACACTGCTCAAGAACTCTTTTCAGGGTTTTTTTATATTCTAAGTAATCACCATCCAGATTGTAATAGATAGCTGGTATATTTTCTAACAGCAAATCCCCAGAAAAGAGCCATTTCTGCTTATGGTCAATCGGTGAGATATGCCATCGGTTATGGCCAAAGGTTTCGATAAAATCTATTTTGCGATCGCCAAGGGCAAGACTTGAACCCTGTTCGACCGGCAGATCCAGATGAATATATCGATCGCCAATTTTGCCACCTGTACCTTCGAAGCGACTTAAAAAGGAGAACCATTTATGACGAAATTCATGGCAATGGCTCTCCCGCTCCTTCTCCTCACGGTAAGCGAGTTTAATTAACCGTTCATTTTCATGAATCCAGCTATGGAAAAAAAAGAGAAAATCCCGATCTTTCTGTAGGCGTTTATGACCGACCGTTTGGATGTGAGGAGCGTATCTCCGCAGCAGAAGCCCACCAGATATATGATCCACATGATTGTGCGTGTAGATCAAATGGGAAATTTTCTTCATTGATAATCCAAGAAAACGGAGGGAACGGGAAAGTTTTCCTAGTGACTCGATATAGCCTGAGTCAATGAGAATATTCTGAGACCCGCGGAGAAGATAGACAAAATTGGCTTCGTAAAATGGCTGCTCCAGGGTAATCTGGAACAGGTCAGAAGCTACCTCGCTGACCTGTATCTCATAACGGTTAATCAGCATATCCGCCGCATATCAAGGGCGGACAATGGTAGCATTTCGATCGGCGCCGACGGAGATGATACGAACTGGAATTTCAATGAGATCTTCTATTCTTCGAATGTATTTTTGTGCATTCACCGGAAGATCCGCAAAAGAACGGACGCTGCTAATTTTGGTCTTCCAGCCGGGCATCTCCTCATAAATAGGCGTTACCCTTTCCAGTCCATAGGATGGAAAATGGTCAATAGTTTCGTTTTTTATGGTATAGCCTACACCCAATTTAATGGTATCAAACTCATCAAGGACATCCATCTTGGCGATAGCCAGCGCGGTAAGGCCATTAACTCGCACTGCCATACGCAGTGCTTCAGTATCTAGCCAGCCGCAACGACGCGGTCTACCCGTTGTAGCTCCGTACTCCCGCCCAAGCTCGCGTAGATGGTTGCCTAGATCTCCGGTTAACTCTGTGGGAAAAGGACCTGACCCAACCCGGGTTGTATAGGCTTTGGATATGCCGATAATATTATCAACCCAACGCGGCCCAATACCTGATCCCGTCAAGGCACCGCCTATGGTGGGATTACTGGATGTGACATAGGGATAGGTACCATGATCCACATCCAGACAGGTAGCCTGTGCTCCTTCCAATAGAATCTTTTTTCCCTGTTTTAATTTTTCATTTAAGAAAAAGGGGCTATTGATGATCCGATGCTTAACTTTTTCGTAAAATGAGCGCAACTCATCAAAAATTTTATTTTTATCCAGAGGCGGCAACGAATAGAGCAGTTCCAGCTCCTTTCCCTTAAAGGACATAATAGCGTCCAGACGCTCCTTAAGATAGGCTTCATTGTGCAGGTCACCCAAGCGCAACCCTTTGCGAGACATCTTATCCTGGTAGGCCGGTCCAATTCCCCGGCCTGTGGTACCAATTTTATTGGCTCCAAGCATCTCCTCCCCGGCTTGATCAATCATTTTATGGTATGGGAGTATTAAATGCATAGAATCCGAAAGATAAAGCCGTTCCATAACCGGAATATGCTCGGCCTCAAGCTCCCTGACCTCCTGCAAAAAGTAATCATAATCAAGCACAACGCCGTTGCCGATAACTACTTCGCTGTGTTTATGTAGAATACCGCTGGGCACGAGGTGAAAGACAAATTTTTTCCCCTCAAAAATAACGGTATGACCCGCATTTGCTCCTCCGGCATAGCGAACAATGTATTGATAATCGCTGCTTAGGAAATCAACAAATTTCGCCTTGCCCTCATCGCCCCACTGGGCTCCGATTATAACCGTAGCGCTCATATTTACTCCCCTGGTATTCTTTATGCAGGAAAATACCTGCGTAACTGATCCAAAACTTCCTGACGACTGATCTTTGTAAAACTTGCTGATCCGATACTCAGGCTGATGTTACCCTCCCGCTCATCCACATGTGGTAACCCTTGGAGTTGCTCAGGAATCATATCTTTCACCGCCAATACAGGCTGCAAGCCATGACTCCGCAATTCATTTACCAGACTGTAATCAGATCCCGTAAATAAAACTTTTTTTTCATTTTGAAAATCAAGCAGATTTTCCCGGATGTACGGCAAAATTGGATCAATATCAATGGCGAACCCGAGTGCTGGAAAATCCTTATCTGAGAAAAAAGCACTCAAACCATCATAACAACCGCCGCTAAGAATCGCCCGGCCACAACCATCCACAAAGCCCTCCAGAATCACGCCGGTGTAATATTGGAGGTTTTTATACATACCAAAATCAAAAAAAATTTTGTCTTCCAATCCCACAGATCGCAGTTGACGAGAAAAATCGCGGAGTTTTTCCAGAGCCTGCCAGCTTTTGGGCAAGCGGTTGCGAAATGGTTCAACCACCAAGAACGCATCCGGGAAAATGGCTGAAGAGCCAAACATACGAAATAAGGCAAAAAGCGCCTGTAAATGATCGGATGTTGCAAGATCTTGAAGGGCGGGCCAGTCACGGTTTAATAAAATACGGCGTAAAGATTTCGCGTCAACCAGACCGGTTTGCAAAAAATGGGTATAGATCTCTTCGCCCAGCCAGATGTGACTGATGGTCAAGCGATACTCAGCCTGAAGGACCGCCTTTAATGCTTCATGGGCAAGATGGACCACTTCGATATGACGCAGATCATTGCCTCCAAAAAACTCGATTCCGGCTTGAATTTTCTCCCGATTTTGTCCGTGCCCTGGAGAGATCTCTTGAAAGGCATTTTCCACATAAAAAAGCTGAATGGGTAGATCAGATATTTGATAATGGGTCGTAACCGACTGGGTGACAGCAATTGTAATATCAGAACGGAGACGAAGCTCATCTCCGCCATGGGTAAAAATCCGAAGTGAATCCTTGCCATCGATCCGCTCTGTTTCCAAGTCATTCTGTAAAACCAGGGTTGGCGGAATCATCTGCCTGTAGCCCCAGTTCTGAAAAACCTGTTTCAGTTTTCCTGTTACTTTATGAATCCTGCGCGCTTCTTCTGCGCTTAAAGAAGCCAGACCTGCCGGTAGCCTGCGGTTTCCAAATGCAAACATAAACCTTCTTCGAATCAATCAAATCAGAAGATAACCATAATTCCAGATCCTGTTATTGGCCATATTTCGCAAGGTTTTTATTGTTTCGTCGAAGAAAAAGAGGAGAGGTCAGTTGACAACTGCCTCCCCATAGGTCTGATCATTTGGAACGGCACTGATAACGGCATCAGGGCTCTCAATGGAGTTGTCACCCGGCAAAGGGCTCTCCAGGGGATTTTTCTCCAAAGCAAATGGCAAAACATCAATCATCTGATCAACAAAGGAAAAACGCAACCGCCTCGCTACTGTAGCAGGGATCTCTTCCAGATAGGACTCATTTCCCCGGGGTAAAATAATATGAGTCACCCGCGCTCTATGGGCAGCCAATACCTTCTCTTTTATCCCCCCGACTGGTAAAACCTTTCCACGCAGCGTGATTTCCCCTGTCATAGCCACATCACGGCGCACAGGGATTCCGGTATAGGCAGAGATAATTGCAGTAGCTAGGGTTATCCCCGCAGATGGACCATCTTTGGGAATGGCTCCTTCGGGAACATGCACATGAACATCATACTTGCGCAGGGTGCGCAGATCCAATCCTATTTTCGTCGCTATGGAACGCACAAAGGTCATGGCAGCCCGTACAGACTCCTGCATCACCTCCCCCAGGTTGCCGGTTATTAAAAATTGTCCGCGACCTTCCACCAAAACCACTTCCACACCAAGAAGGTCCCCACCAAGTTCTGTCCAGGCCATGCCCTGACAATAGCCTACCTCATTTAGCGGATTTTTCTCAGTGCTGCGAAATTTTTCCCGGCCAAGAAATTGATGTAGGTACTGCCTGGTAATAAAAATTTTCTTTTCTTTGAGCTCGCCGTTATCCTCGGAAAATTTGCGGAGGGATTTTCGCGCCAACTTTTCAATCTCCCGCTGTAAAGAGCGCACGCCGGCCTCTTTGGTATAGTGCCGAATCACATCCAAAAGACGGGGTTGACTAATAACCATTTGACCTTCCTGGAGGGCGTTATTTTCCAGGGCACGCTTTACCAGAAAACGGCGGGCGATTTGAAGTTTTTCCAGTTCAGAGTAGCCCTGCAGCTCGATAATCTCCATGCGGTCACGCAAGGGATGGGGAATCCTGTGCAGAACATTCGCAGTGGCTATAAAAAGTACTCGGGAAAGATCGTAAGGAATTTCCAGAAAATGGTCCTGAAAAGCATGGTTTTGCTCCGGATCCAACACCTCCAGAAGAGCAGAGGCCGGATCACCTCGAAAATCGCTGGCCAATTTATCAATTTCATCCAAAAGAAAGACAGGATTGACGGTTGCGGACTTTTTCATGGATTGCAGAATTCTGCCGGGCATTGCAGCCACATAGGTCTTGCGGTGCCCACGAATCTCAGCCTCATCTTTTATGCCGCCAAGGGAAATTCGGATAAACTCCCTCTCCAGAGAATTGGCTATGGATTTTGCCAGTGATGTTTTGCCCACACCGGGTGGTCCGACAAAACATAAAATCGGCCCTTTAGGCTTTTCATGAAAACGGCGCACGGCTATAAAATCAAGAACGCGGTCTTTGACCTTTTCTAAACCAAAATGATCTGCTTCTAAAATTTCCTGGGCATGTTTCAGATCGGTGTTGTCCGTACTCTCCTCTTTCCAAGGGAGATCGAGCACCCATTCAATATAGTTTCGCAGCACTGCTACCTCTGAGGAGAAAGGCGGCGTTTTTTCCAGTTTCTGAATCTCCTTGCGAAGCTTTTTCTCGGCCGCTTCATCCAGTCCCTTTGTTCGCAGCCGCTCCTCTAACTCCCTGGTCTCTTCCTGGATATCATGTTCCTGTCCGAGCTCCTTTTTTATCTCCTTGATTTTTTCGCCAAGGTAAAAATCCTTCTGAGTTTTCGAGATTCTTTCCTGAACGTTTTTCTGAATCTTTTTTTCCAGCTCCATCAAACTAATTTGCACCAGAACGATCTCGCTGACATCATAAATCCGTTTTTGCAGATTATCCTGCTCCAGCAACTCCTGCTTTTGCGCCATTGGCAAGGGCATCTTCGCTGCTATCTGGTCACAAATCCAACCAGGATCAGAATTTCCTGCCAGCTCCTGGATAAACTCCGGAGCAATATCCTGAGCTACGGCTGCGTAATTTTTGTACTCTTCAATTAATTTCTGAACAAACTCCTGTAAACCGGGCGTTTTCACGGAAATAACAGGAACTACCTCCGCCTCAAGAAGGATAACCTGACTCTCCTCTTTGACCGTGGGCTCAGCCTCGCCCGCGCTCTGTTCTACCAATTCAGCCGCACTGAGTGGACGAAAATCTGCTTGTGCGCGTACGCTGCGTGAAGTAAGTATAAACCATCGGGCTCGCTGCAAACCTTCGACGAGAATCTTTAAAGTACCATCTGGTAATTTCAGAAGCTGCAGGATCTCCGCTATGACCCCGGTTTTAAAAATATCCTTACCCGCTGGATCCAGCACCTGGGAATCCTGCTGGGTACAAAGATAGATCCTGCGATCTAGCTGCATGGCCTCTAACACAGCCGCTTTTGAACTTTCCCGACCGATATAAAGAGAGACCGTAGAGCCAGGAAAGACAACAAGATCGCGCAAAGGCACCAAAGGCAAGGTCAAGCGCTGCGAGGAGGTTTCCTGCATAGAAATTCCTTTACAAGATTTGATTTGGAGCTCAGGATAAAATCAGACGGCCAGCTCCTGGCCAGGTTTGGAAAGCTCTTTCCCGTCTTTGGGATTCTGCTCGTCGAAATAAACCAAGATCGGCTCCGCCTTTTTCTCAACAACGCTGGCTGTAATGATGCACTCCTTGACGCTGTTTCTGGAGGGTAATTCATACATAATATCCAGCATGATGTTCTCAATAACGGAACGGAGGCTGCGAGCACCGGACTCTAATTCCATGGCTTTTTTTGTGATGGCTTCCAGCGCCTCATCCTCAAAGGAAAGTTTTACACCTTCCATCTCAAATGATTTCTGGTACTGCTTCACCAATGCATTTTTAGGTTCTATGAGAATTTTTTTCATCGCCTCATGATCCAATTCATGCAGGGCGGTAATAATCGGCAGGCGTCCGACAAACTCCGGAATCAGTCCGAATTTTAATAAATCATCCGGAATGGTGTTGCTGAGAATATCGCCTACCCTTTTTTCACTTTTGCGGCGAATATCTGCCCCAAATCCCATAACCTTCTGGCTGATACGCTTTTCGACGATGGATTCCAGACCGACAAAGGCACCGCCAACGATAAATAAAATATTTTTAGTATCAATGCTTAAATACTCCTGGTGGGGATGTTTGCGTCCGCCCTGCGGAGGTACATTGGCAACCGTTCCCTCAACAATTTTCAATAAAGCCTGCTGAACGCCCTCTCCGGAGACATCTCTAGTGATGGAAGGGTTATCACTTTTGCGGCCAATTTTATCAATTTCATCGATATATATGATTCCGAGCTCCGCCCGTTTGATATCATGATCCGCATTCTGAATCAATTTCAGCAGGATATTTTCCACATCCTCACCAACATACCCGGCTTCTGTCAGCGCTGTTGCATCAACAATTGCAAAAGGTACCTTAAGCAACCGAGCCAGGGTCTGTGCCAGCAAAGTTTTGCCAGATCCTGTCGGCCCTATCATTAGGATATTGCTTTTATCAAGCTCAATCTCATCCTTCAGATTGGTCTTCGCGTTGATCCGCTTGTAGTGATTGTACACGGCAACTGAAAGATTTTTTTTGGCCTGATCCTGGCCAATAACATATTGATCGAGAATCTTTTTTATCTCTTTGGGGCGCGGTAATTTGGCAATAGAGGTATGGGAATGATCCTTCTGTTCCCACTCATCAGCAATGATTTCATTGCATAGCTCTACGCACTCATCACAGATATAGACACCGGGACCAGCCACA
Organism: Leptospira biflexa; assembly: GCA_020720805.1. Lineage (GTDB taxonomy): Bacteria > Spirochaetota > DYNZ01 > DYNZ01 > DYNZ01 > DYNZ01. The sequence goes on from DYNZ01000058.1 coordinate 19,890, forward strand.
AGTTTTCGTACTTCATCCTGAGCTTTACCACAAAACGAGCAGGTTAATTTTTCCCCCTTCACTTTTTTTCTGGAAGTGGTGGATTCTTGAGAACCGCCTTTTTTTTTGGATCCGTCATCGCTCACTATTTGTACCTGACCTTTATTCTATGCGCCCTTGGACTATACCCAAAAGAAATTGGTTTCCCCAAAGTACTATACCAACAAGCATCGATGCTTCGATAAACTCAGCACAAGATTTACTTCGACAAGCTCAGTACAAGTGACCGGTTTGGCAACGCCAAAACCATGTCTTTATCGAACTTGGGTCAGCTCTTCTCC
>DYNZ01000059.1 GCA_020720805.1 Leptospira biflexa
TCGTGGTATTACCAACGTCCTTTTGGCACAAAGTCCATTGCAAACAGTATAACAGATATGGATGAAGACAAAAAGAGCGCCTATTTCAAGAATGGATGATACCTACCGCAGGTCTACTGATTTGTCAAAACCTTTATTTTGCGCTGTAGATTATCTCTATGCTCCAGAAGCTCCTTGCGTACAAGCGGGGGTAAAGCGCTATCTTCCAGCCTGCTTTTTATCCTCTGTAAAAATAGTTCGCTGCCTTCCCAAAAGGGAAAAAGGAGATGACTATAAGCGCTGAATAGATGCAGGTTGTTTTTCTGGTACATTCCTTCTAGTCCATCCAAAAATTTCTCCTGGTACCCTACCAAAAGAGAGTCCTGGTGGAGCCAGTGAAACCCCTCCATGGCTCGCCTGAGAAAATCTGTAGATTCAGAGGCATCCGCAGCCAAAACCCTTTCCCAAAACTTCCTTTTCACCGTTTCATCCGGCTGCGAGATAAAGGCCTGCATGTACCTTTTTTGACCAAGGTCACTGGTATCTCGCTTTTGCTCCTCCCCAAGATACTCTATGCCCCGCTGGTAGCCAAAAGCGACCATGCGTGTAATGATATCCCACCTTTTTTCCTGATCCATCTCCAATTGAGGGAATTTTAGCCGGGAGCTAAGAACATCATCCAGGATATCAAAATCGTCATCGCCATCAGCGCAGGTGAGCAGCAACCGAAACCAAAGAATTTGCTGCTCTTTGGTGTGATCATAATCCCTTAACTGCGTCATTGCAGCCAGAAATAGCTGGGACATCCAAAAGGAGCGCTTGCCGCTATTCAGATAGTGGCGCATTGTCTGCTGCATTTTTGTCACTATCTGGCTATTAAGAATCGAAATATTGGACTCCAAATCCGCCTGCTCTGCTGCAGTCTGCATAAAAATCATGGGAGAGAGCTCAGCGTCCAGAACCATCTGCCACATGGTACCCCATACCATGCGCCGATGAAAGCTCTCCTCAAGGGAAGAAAGGATCTGCGAAAGCATCTCCAGCTCTTGTCTCCTCAGACGAATTTTCACATAATCGTAGTCGTACGCATTGCAGATAAGAAAATCAGCCTCAGGCAGAGATAAAAAAGCCTCCCTTTCGGTCAACAGGAGGTCTCCTTCAAAAATTTTCTGAAAGGCTTCCTGGTTACGTTTGAAACCCATATATGCAAAACGATGTTCGCGCGTGACATCCTGATCCTGCCTTACAATCAGATTTTGCTCCTGCCACTCGTAGTCAATCCGATTCACTCCCGTTGTGGTTAGCCATTGTTCACTCCAGGGACGCAACTCCTCACCCGAAACCTCGCTGAAAACCCCCAAAAAATCGGAAAATGTCGTATTGCTGTTTTGAAATCTCTTAAAGTACAAACGAACCGCATCCCGAAAGCGTTCTTCTCCTAATCGATACTGCAATTGCCTCAGAACCGCCGCCCCTTTGGCATAGCTTATACCATCAAAGTTACTAAAAGCCTCGGTTGTATTCGCCGCCTTTGCGGCAATAGGGTGGGTTGTGGAGAGCTGATCCTGCCAGTAAGCCCACTCCTTTCGGGTATAAAAATGCTCCAGGGCATCTGGAAATAGTTTTCCTTTCGACATAGTATAATAGGAGAGATAATCGGCAAAGCTTTCATTCAGCCAGAGATCATCCCACCACTTCATAGTAACCAGATCCCCAAACCACATATGAACCATCTCGTGCGTGATGGTATTGGCGCGGTTCAATTTTTCATTATAGGTCACTTCGTGCCGAAAAATCATCCGTTCTGAAAATGTCACACAGGCAACATTCTCCATGGCACCAAAATTAAATTCCGGTACAAACACCTGATCATATTTTTTATATGGATAGGGATAGTCAAAATACTCCTCCAGAAAGGCAAAGGACTCGGATGTGATTTCAAAAATATTCTCCGCATCCTGGCTCTGTACATACTGTGCCAGACTTTTCCGGCAATGCACCCCCAGGGGAATGTCGCGGTATGTGCTGTGCCAGGAAGAGTAAGGACCGGCAACCAGGGAGAACAGATATGTGGAAAAAAGCGGAGTTGGTTCAAATTGGATCAAATATCTGTTCTGGTCATGTTGAATCTGCAGCATCACTGCCGTATTATGCAGGTAAACCCATGAATCCGGCCCTTCCACAGAGAGAGCGTAATGGGCTTTGATATCAGGCTGATCAAAACAGGGGAAAAGACGGTGCGCGTCAAATGGCTCAAAATCGGTATGAAGATAGACGGATCCATCCTCCGGATCCACAAACCGATGAAAACCCGATCCACCATGATCAAAGGAGTTCTCATATTGAAAACGAATTTCATTTCTGCCCGGAATCAGCTCTTTTGTCGGAATCTCTACAAAAAAAGGCCGCTTCTGATAGGAGAGACATTTTTGACCATTCAGCTCTATCTCCAGAAGCGAAAGGGTTATAAAATCTATCGATAACCACTGCTCCTCAGTTGGCGAGTAGTTAAAATGGATCACTGCCAAACCCTGATAGGTCTCCGATTCAGCATCCAATTTTAGCGCGATCTCATAATCTACACTGCTTACCTGGCGATACCGTTTCTGCGCCTCTAGCTGTGTTAACTCATTGTGCTCTTCGTGATCGTGCGCCATACCCGCCCCCATTTCCCCTGCATCCAGCAGCAAAGCATTTCTGGTGGCCAAATATCCAGAGTGCATCTCCTATCGTCCATCCACTTTTTTTGTATTGAAAGCCACTCTATTTCCTGTATCTGTGCCTGAAACAGTTGATTGGAGAGACCCAGCCATGTCCGCATCCTACCAGATTCTGCCCTTGGCTATGCACGCCTTTCACAGTATGCTCTATGATCATCCCGGAGCATCCGGCTTTCGTTTGCGTTTATGGCAAAGCCAGGGCGAGACTCCAGAGCAGATTGGGAGCTTATTTGAACACTCATCGCCTCGCTTATTCTACTTTGTGGATCCCTGTACTCTTATCGTGCGGGATATCGAGGGCAATGCCATGTCAGAGGAGATCCTTGCCATTAGCCGGGACACGCTGGTGGCAGTCAGCGGCTGGCACAATATTGCAGCCAAAGCTGACCATAAAGTTCTGGTGATAGAGGAGAGTCTGGGAACACAATGGGAGCACGAACGCGGCGCTTACCTGGCTTAACCTTTCATCAGCAGATCTCGAAGCGAAAGAACAGATCCATTGACAAAATCCTGACCCAAAGACCATTGCATGATTTGTTGAGCCGCCATGTCCGGATCTACCAACTGCCCGGAACGAAACAAATCAACAAATTTCCTTCTCATGGGAAATTCTGTTTCTGACACCGCGCGTATCTGCTCCTGCATCCGTCCAGACATGGCGCCCGGCGATATCGATGCAACCGAAAAGGGATAGGGCAAACCCTCCTGTTCTTTGGCCATATTTTTCATAAACTGGTTTAAACCAGCCTTAGCCGCACCATAACACGACCAGCCTGCATATATACTTTCAGCGGCTCCCGAGCTGATAAAAACCACTCTTTTCATCGGTAAAGCCAGATCCTGAAAGAGAGCCATGGCTCTATTCGCAATCAACATTGGCGCAAGAAGATTGACGTGCAGATTGCGGATGATATCCTCTGAAAAAATTTGCCCCACAAATCCAATCGGTTCAACCACGCCAACGTTTTGAAAGAGGATCAATCCCTGCTGCTCCCTGCCCTTGCCAAACTCTTTATAAATCAATGAAAATATCTCATTTATAGTGCTGAGGGTCTGCTCTATATTTTGCACATCCGCAGGAAAAAACCAGGTATCCTTTCGTTCGCCATGATTCTCTAACGGCAACGCCCCTCTGGCAAGCAAGTAGAGGGAGTCACGGGATGGCCAGCGAACCTTCGCCAGACTCCACCCTAGGCCGCGCGAAGCACCTGTGATAAAGATGTGATTTTTTCGGATCTCTGAATTCATAGATATCACAACAGAAAAGCCTCTGGAAAACGGCTTTTAAAAAAGGCCATGGCTTGCTCTACCACCTCTACCTTAAAAGCGGCCATATTCTCTGCCATCTCTTCAGGAGCAACCCAGCGAAAACTTCGAAATTCACGCTCACCTTTATATTCCAGAGTAATCTCCTCATTGGTTCCAATATAGGATAGCAGAAAATATCTCTGAATTTGACCCTTATATTGCGAGATTATCCTCTTATCACTTTTTAACCACTCCGGAAAATCATAGCGCAGCCAGGAGTCGTGCTCTGCCAGTAGAATCAGACGCTCTTTTGGATTTTCCAGTCCAAGCTCCTCTCGCAGTTCACGCCACAAAGCCTGCTCGGGTGTCTCCTGCTTGCGAAACCGTATTCCTCCCTGGGGAATTTGCCAGGCCCCGGGAAAGTCAGCCCTCTCTCCCAGAAAGACCCTTTTATGTTGATTTAAGATGATTGCTGCGGCATTGGGTCGATATTGCGGTACATCGGGTGGGTACATTGAGTGCAATCACATTCTTTTATTCTGTTGAAAAAATTGATTTAGATAATCACTACCAGAAAAATCAGCCAGGATCTCTTTTTCATCATCCGTCAAATAAAAATTAAGCTCTGCTAGTTTTTATGGTTGTATTATTTCCGGCCATTATTTTTGATGCACATACAAAGAATGGCGCAGGATTCTGCCCAAAAAAATAGTTAAGTTTGTTTGTCAGGAGAATAAAATGAACAAATCATTTATCAGCCTTTTGATCGCTCTGATTTTTGCAGTATCTGTAAGCTTCACAAGCTGCGGCAAAAAAGAAGCTCCAAAACCAGAAGTGAAAAAAGAAGAAGTGAAAACAGAAGAGCCTAAAAAAGAAGAAGTGAAAAAAGAAGAGCCTAAAAAAGCTGACGCTAAAAAAGTTGATGGCAAAAAAGCTCCTCTGAAAAAAGCAGAAGGCTGCTAATCACTTTTTACTAGATTTCCATTTTTTATTAAAAAACCCCAGCAAATGCTGGGGTTTTTTTTATCTTCTTGTATAAGAAACCGTTCGCTATTAAGATTCAGTGCGTTTTCCTGGTGCATTTCCACATCAGAAAAACGCACTGTTTTTTTAATGATGACCCTTGGAGGCCTCTCCTGGTCTTTTATAGGAGTAGTGTTTGTGACGGCCATTGATCATGACCTCAAAATGCTGCAATACTGTATCCCCTGTTGTTGCCAGATAGAGATGGCCAACGAGAAAAGCAAAGATTGCAAATGCTGCAACAAGATGGATAATAAATACAATATCCATATTCTCCAATCCGATGAACTTTATAACCGGAGCAGCAGTGATCGGGTTTGCCATCAGAAATCCGGTAATCACGATCACCGGCAAAACCCCAAACATTATACCCATATAAGCTGGCTTCTGCATGGGATTCAAACGAGAATCTCTGGTCATGTGATAGGGATGCTCTTCCCGCTTGAAGATGCCAATGGCATAAAACATCGCCTGTTTTAACATACCCTCTTTGAACTCCCATGGCTTTGGCAAAAACTGCTTAAAATCCATGGTAACAATCTCATAAATAATAAAAATGATATAAACCCCAACCAGAGTATTCCCAGCCATATTATGGATGTAGCCCAGCATATGCTTTGGCCCCATATAGTGCATTAAAAACCCTGATATGATAAGGATTACTATCATTAAAGCGTTCACCCAGTGGCCGATCCGCATGATAGCGTTATAGATATATTCGCTACCATGCTCTTCCAGCACAACAGGATTCTTTTGCGCAGCTAGAAAACGGCCAAAACCATGACCTACTCCGAACATTAGCGCACCAGCAAGGGCTAAAATCCCTACGATTTCAATGATAGCAAAGGTTGTCTTGCCAATCGTATAGTTGTAAGGGCGTTTCATTTTGGTAATATCATTCACCAAATAGGTTACATCCCGATCACCTGAGTGTTCAACATTCACTTTTTTCAACGGTTCCTTGGCATAGGCCAGATCCGTTACATTTGGCATAATCACAAGCGTTAAAACATAGCTTGTAAGTAATGCCAGAAACATGGCTCTCATTTTATTCATAGCATATTACTCCTTCCAATAGTCCAATCCCAAGAATTGTCAGTTTCCTCTTAGCAGCCTTCTACTGCTGCGCCGGCCTTTTTACCGCCTTTTTGCACGGGAGCTGTGGTAACGGTTTTCTTCTGACCCAGGTTTTTATCATGGCCAGAGAAGAAAAGCTGCCACGCCTCTCTTACCTTTGCCTGCTGTAGATCCTTAGCGCTTGCATTCACCGGCAAGGTATAAGGCATCAAATATTGGTCATAGAATTGATTGAAACCGCCATCCAGCATGCGCACATTGTACCCATAGTAGCGCATTTTTGCTGCAAATTCGATCGACTCTTCCTGGTTTTCACCATAAACAATCATAGGCACTTTCACCTTAGGAAAACGGCTCCGAATCCATCCCAGATCATTTATTTTCTCTTTATCTACATGATCCGATGTCCGTATCATACCCTTAAACTGGATATCCGCATTGTTGCGAAAACCTACAAGGAAAAAAGTTCGCCTTCCCTGGACAATCCATTGGGCCAAATCTGATGCTGGCACACGAGTATCATAGGCTACTTGCCTGTACTTTTCCAGACTTGGATTGAGGATTTTGCCTTTTCCTTTTGCAAAACCAAAAAACAATAAAATCACAGCAAAAATTCCCACAAAGATAGCAAGAGTGCTGCGAGCTTTCTGTTCCGATATCTGACTATGATTATCATTTATTTGACTATGATTATCGCTCATTACCATTATCCCCTTTACACCCTTATTTTTTTTCACTGGCTTTCGCGGATGGATATAGCTTTCCCTCAATTTTATCCACGAGATAGAACGAAGCTATACCGATGACCGCAACAATAAAAGCAAGAACACCCACGGGAATACCAGTAACATCCGCAAGAGTGACTTTACCAACACTACCGGAATAGGCAAAACCTTGCACCAGCGGATAGATTTCAGCATACAGAATCACACCGATAAAAAAACCGAGCGAGAATACGATTCCATCCACTTTCAAAGTCGCTACGGATACCATAGAGGTTCCTGGACAATACCCGCCGATAACCATACCGGCTCCCATCACCATACCCCCCACAATGATTGGCCAGGTGTAGGCAACTGCCAGTTGTACCAGGTTCAGATCAAGCCAACCCAGGTAGTAGGTTGTGTAGGTTAATACCATCGCGGTTAAAAGAACCGAAAACATCATCTTGAATACGCGCCAGTCTGTTCCATAAAAAACAGCGGCAATTTTGGTACCATTACCGAAACCTGTGCTCTCTAGAAAATATCCAAAAACAAGACCCACCAACAGGGCCATTATGATCAAACCGGTATCTCCCATGATACCTAGTTTATACAATGGAAACATCATGACGATCTCCTCACAACCACTGCTTGCGCATAAAATATGCGACAATATATCCGCTTGCAAACACGGAGATAAAAAAGAGCCAACCCGCAACCCCAAGCATAGCACCACCGGTCAAGGCATGACCACTAGTACATCCGCCCGCCAATCGAGCACCCTGAGCTACCAGAATTCCTCCCAAAAAGGCAAATAACAGCCTTTTACTGGAAGAAATATTCGGTCCCCGTAAAACCTCCGCGCGCAGGCGACCATTGATTTTCCCGGAGAGGATGGCGCCAAAAAAAACGCCAACCATCATATAAACCAACCAGTCATCCAAAGCGTGGTTAGGACCAGTTAAATACTGTTGAAAATAGGAGAGATTATCTGTGTGTTCTGGCGCTATCTGGTTCATAACCACGGATGTAAACCTGGTTAATGAGCCAGAGCCTCCGAGACCCTTACCCGCTAGAAAGAAAGAGAGAAACAGAATCACACCAACAACAAATCCTCCAACATAAGGACTCATGTACGGCTTGGCGCCATTATCGCTCTGGCTCATAATTTGATCTCCTCCGGTTCTGTAATGGATTCCAGTAGGAAGTATTTCGGTACTGTACCCAGCATAGGTTTCAAGGTTCTATATTTACGCTCTTTGAGAATCTTTGATAGCTTGCTCTTGGGATCATCCATATCACCAAAAACCAGAGAATTCGTAGGGCAGATCTCCACGCAGGCTGGGTCATGGCCGGTGCCAAGGCGATGGTCGCAAAAGGTACATTTATCCACATAAGAATCCGGATGCAGATAGCGGGCGCCATAGGGGCAGGCAGCAATGCACTGTTCGCAACCAACACATTTATTTCTATCAACCAGCACCAATCCATCCTTCACATAGGAGGCCTCTGTCGGACACGCAGATACGCAGGGCGCATTGGCACAATGCTGGCAGCGGTTGGAAAAAAGATCAGCTCTGAGGTTCGGATAGTTTCCTTTCACAATCTGTTCTGTCCAATCCCTGGTGTAATCATTGGGGACACTGTTTTCCATTTTGCAAACAACGACGCAGGCGTCGCAGGCGACACAACTGGTCAAATCAACGGACATTCCATATTTAGCCATTATTCCTTACCTCACTTCATGAATGTTACAAAATTGACATTATGACCGGTTCCCCCCATAATGGGGTCCACCTCATAATCTGTCAGCAGATGGTTGTCGCTGGCGCCGCGACCGTATGCCTGCCGCAAACGGCGATCCTTACGGCCAAAACCGTGAACCATGTAAACCACATCCTCACGAATGCGCTCCGTAGCCTGTACTTTTACAGGATTGCTCTTCACTCCGCTCTGGTTTACCAAAACCACAGAGGAACCATCTTTCAGACCATTCATCTGACATACGCGAGGATTGACCCAAACGGTATTCTCACTGTATAGCTTTGTAAGCATTGGGTTGTTAGTCGTTCTGGTAAAGGTGTGCTGCGGTGCACGGCCAAAAATAATTCTAAAATAGCCAGCAGGCGCATCCAACGGTGGTACAAATTTTGGCATTGGATCAAAACCAGCATCCTTCAACATTTGAGAGTAAAGCTCGACCTTTTTCGAAGGGGTACCAAATTTCATCTCTTTGCGCTTTGGTTCCTTTTTAAGAACCCCCTTCTTCTCATTGATATCCTTGATCGAGGAGCCGATCTGCTTTAACTGGTCATCGATAACATCCGCGAAGTGGTTGTAATTGAATGCGTCCTTAAGACCCATCTTTTTCGCCAGCTCTTTTGCGATCCACCAGCTCGGTTTGCTATCGTAAAGCGGAGCGACCACAGGCTGACGGATCGACACAAACGGTTCTCTCCATGTGGGGGTGTTTAAGGTATCATGTCTCTCCAGGTAGGTGGTATCCGGCAATACGACATCGGCATATCCGGTAATCTCAGCAGGCATGGTATCAATGGCCACCATCAACTCCAGATGCTGAGCCGCCTCATCCACCATATTGCCATTGGGCACGGTATAGGGAAGGTTGGTACTAAAAACTATCATGCCTTTGATGAGAGCCTCTTTTTTGGTGGCGTCGTAGCGACCTGGTATCGCGGCCAATATCATGTCCTGAGCGGGGATATCGCTGGCAAATGGATACCTTTCAGTTTGCTCAAACGCCTTCTTGGCATGAACGTGGTGTTTGCTCTTTTTGCTATAGGCAGGTACCTTAAATTTGTCTCCGAAAAAGATACCATCGTCGCGACCCCAGTTGCCAAGCAGGGCATTGATCATGGCAACTGCACGCGCACGCTGGGTATCATCGCCATACCAGGTATAGTGACGGCCAGGATAGACCAGAGCCTGAGGTGCAGCTTTACCCAATTCACGGGCTGTTTCACGAATGGACTGGGCAGGAATTCCCGTGTAAGGACTGGCCCACTCTGGCGTCATATCTTTGACATGAGCTTTGAGTTGGTCAAATCCATAGGTATATTTTTGCACAAACTCTTTATTGTAAAGGTTTTCATAGATTAGAACATGCATCCAGGCCAACAGTAGCGCAGTATCTGTACCTGGTTTAATCGGCAGCCAATATTTAGCCTTGCTAGCAGCGGTGGAGAAGCGAGGATCTACCACAATATTTTTGGCGCCATTCTGAAGCCCCAAGGTATAATCCTGCACTGTGGTGTTGTGCATATTTTCACCAAGGTGTCCGCCGATAAAAGCAATCGTTTTAATCTTATCCAGGGCTAACCTCTCAGGGGAACCAACAGAATCACCATAGGTAAGCATCCAGCCGATATCACGAGGACCGCGGCATTGAGCAAAGGATGGATGTCCCTCTGTAGCTGAACCGATAGCATGCCATAAATTCACCCAGGGAGCCGCTGCCTTCCCGTGTTTGATGAGAGCCAGAGACTGGGGGCCATACTTCTTGCGAATATGATTCATCTTTTCGGCAATGTAACCAAGGGCTTCATCCCAGCTAACTGCCCGGTAACGCTGTTTCCCCATAAATGTTGTACGCATCAAAGGAGTCTTCAAGCGGTCTGGATCATAAAGCTGTCCTAAACCAGCCGTTCCACGGGGGCAAAGCATTCCCTTAGATAGGGGATGATCCGGATTCCCTTCCAGTTTGATAGCTTTTCCGTTCTTTACTGTGACATTGATACCACAAGTCATAAAGCAGACATCGCAGTAGGAAGGAATAACTTTAACGCCACCCTTCTCCTTGATCCCGTCATGCCTTAATTCCAGGTCCTTTGCAATGACGCTTTTCCCCTTTAACAACTCCCGTCCGACCGTGGCTGCAGCCGCAGTTCCGATGATCGATGTCTTGGAGATGTCGATAAACTCGCGTCTGGAAATGTTTCGTTTACTCATTTTTTTACCCCATATTCTATCTTTTCATTTGAAGTGTTAACGTTCGGCTCGTGAAAAACATGAAATAGTATGTATAGTATTGATTATGTATACCCTACTTTATTTCGAAAATGTCTGGATGGATCTGATTGCCAAAATTTCCAGCAAAGTCGATCCGTCAAATTCATTATTTTAAAAAAAATAAAAATAAACCCATCAAATATCAAAAATCATCCTCTCGCAAACCCTGCTTTTTTTCAGACACGATATCCTGTAAAACCTTTTCCATGATATCGATCGCCTCAGAAATCTTTTCATGGCCTATCTCATAATAAATATTATTTCCTTTGCGCTTGTCCTTAATCGCTCCGGAACGCTTGAGAAGCGAGATGTGCTGAGACAAATTCGCCGGCGATACGCCAAGCAGTTCACAAAGCCTTCCTGCCTGCTGCTCACCTGTGCGCAGAATCTGCAATATTTGCAGCCTTTTTTCATGACCGAATAATTTGCAGAATTCCGACTGATTTTTATACTTTGAAGCCATTCTGATTACCTCAGCTTTTATACCGAAAAGAGATTCGCTTTTGCCATTGCCCGAGCCATTCAAGTATGTCTCTATTTGCATACAGGAGGTACAAACAGGCAAAGCCACTATCTAAAGCAATTTGCAATTTAATGAAATTCTTAAATGCTTAATTTAGAAGTCAAGAAAAAGCTGATTTTCTTTTGGGAAACTTATCATGCAGCAGGAGCTTCCGCATGAAAAAGTGTTGGTCATTTACCGCATCTCCTCTGTTTTGGTCAAAAACACCATCAAATGGCAGAGACAATGAAATCTATCCTGACAGAAAAGCTCCTGAGTCGAAAAAACTTTATTCAGTTAGCCCTGATTCTTGTCACAAGCTATCTTCTTCGCTTCTGGTATCAGATCATTCAGGACAAGAAATTAGTGCTTCAATCCCTGCGACAGAAGCTCAGGATTAAAATTCCCACCTATCCTGGTATCAGCTTTCATGAGGCCATCATCATCCACAAACAGGAATCAAGACTTACAGTCATGTCTTCCAAATGTCCGCACCTTGGATGCCAAATTAATAAAGAAGAGAACCAGGAGCTTGTTTGTCCCTGCCACGGCTCCCGTTTTAGCCTGGATGGTGAACTGCGCAAAGGACCTGCACAGGATAACCTGGCACGCCCAACGTACCGTTTGGACACAAAAGCGGGAGAAATTCATGTCGAGATTTAGTCAGAGAGTCACGGAGGTTGGGTATAGCACCTGGAATCGCCTGTTTACCAGCTCCGGGATGCTCGCTTTCGCTATGTTTTGGATAGCCATAGCCTCCGGGGTATTCCTGGCTCTTTTTTACGATATCAACAGACCTGCGGACTCATTAGAGCTCCTGACCATCCATAGCAGCGCCGGTCTCTTTTTTCGGTCTCTTCACTACTGGAGTGCACAGCTATTTCTCCTCTTTTCTGTGACACATGTTGTAGAACACCTTTTACTGGGGAGCGAACGGGCAACCAGGCCTGGTATCTGGATTCGGCTTACTCTTCTGATTCCTCTCATTTTTTATGTCATGATCTCAGGATTTATCCTCAAAGGGGATAGCGAAAGCTTTTTGGCAAGACGGATTCTTTCCGGATTGCTACGGTTTCTGGATAGCAGCAGCGATTTTTTAGCCTATAGCTTTGTCGGACACGATGGCGACTGGCAGATTCTCTATATGCACCACCTGGCTACAGCTTCGCTTCTGATTCTTATATTTACTGTGGAGCATATCCGCCTTTTCTGGCCGCGCTCCATTTCTGTACTTTACAGCATGGCGACAACAACTCTTCTGAGTGTGTTATTACCCCTGGAGATTAAACCCCATTTTGACACCATTGTCAAAGGACCCTGGTATTTCCTCGGTTTGCAGGAAATCCTGCATTGGTTAACCCTGCCCTGGCTTATGTGGATAATGGTTTTCCTGCTGGCTCTTCTATTTGTTGCCATCCGCTTTAGTAAGGAGAAGATAGCCAGGATCCTAAAACTCTCCCTGCTATTTTTTTTCATTGTTTATATAGGTCTTAGCTTCATTGGCTGGCTTTTTCGAGGAGAGAATTGGCAATGGATCTATCCTTGGAGCTGATATACTCGAAACACTTTGGTTCTCGGGTTTTATACCAATAAGCATCGATGCTTCGATAAACTCAGCACAAGATTTGACCGGTTGGGCAATGCCATAACCGCGTCCTTATCGACCTTGGGTCAGCTCTTCTCCATCCGTGGAGTCGCTGAGTGCGTACATGGATGTACGCCTTCAGATTTGTCCACGGACGGACAAAAATCTGACACTAGTCCATCCGTGGACGTCGCATGAACAGTTGCAGGATACCCTGACTGCATGGCGTTGCCTTGCAGTCGGGTAATGCCAGGTCGTGGTATTACCAACGACCTTTAGGCACAAAGTCCATAGCAAACAGTAAATACTGGCTAAATGGTGTGTCGACATCGCTGGCATTGCCTTGCGATATCCGAAAACCAAAATGCCTTTAGTATACTTAAAGGAAATGCAATATGACTGCAATTGGCCCCCGCCAGATTCATTGGAAAAAAGCTTTCATTCCCGCCCTCGTCGGCGCGGCAACCCTTGCCCTTCTTCTTGCCTGGGAAAAGGACGAGCGGATGGATCCCTCCCACCGGGGGCAGAAGATCCCCGTAGTGAATGGGCACCGGGAAACCTGCCTGGTCTGCCATAAGGGGGTGCACGGATTTTCTCCGGCTCACGACCCCCAGGCCATCGGTTGTTCCGCCTGCCACCTTGGCAACCCCCAATCGCTGGACAAGCAGCAAGCACACCGCAACATGGTCAAGATTCCGGGAAACCTCAATCACGCCTCGATTACCTGCGGCCAATCCCAATGCCACCAGGATATCAGCAGCCGCATTCACGACTCTCTCATGGCTACCGGCAGGGGCATGGTGAGCGTAAACCGCTATGTTTTCGCGGAAAAAAATTCGCCCGATGATCTGGCTGCCCATCTATCGCGCCTCACAGAAAGCCCAGCAGATCAACACCTCAGGCGGCTCTGCTCCTCCTGCCACCTCGACAATGAAAAAGTAGAATATGCCCCGATCTCTCAAAAATCCAGAGGCGGCGGATGTACCGCCTGCCATCTGCAATATACCAAAGAGAGCGCTACTGAATTGGACACCTTCCTAAAGGATAAAAGCAAACTACCCAAGAGTCATCCTAAATTATCCATTGCCATCCGCAACGATAGCTGCTTTGGCTGTCATAGCCGCAGCGGTCGGATAGCCACAAACTATGAGGGCTGGCATGAAACCGGACTCACACCGGATGATGTAAAAGGAAAAAAAGGGTATCGAATTCTGGACGATGAGCGGGTTTTCACCAAAAAAGAGGAGGATGTCCATCACAAGGCAGGCATGCAGTGCATAGATTGTCACACGTCCCGGGAAACCATGGGGGATGGTAAGCGTCATTTTCATCAGGATCAACAAACAGAGGTTCGTTGCACCGATTGCCATTTCCCGGCAACGGATCCAAAGGCAAACAAAGGGCAATGGCAGGATCTGGACAGCGAACAGCAAAAAATTTGGGAACTGCACAAATTAACCCATAAGCAAAACTTTCTACGCATTGCCAAAACAGGAAAAGCCCTGATCAATGCCTTTGCACGAGGCGATGGCTCTCGCTTTCTCCAGGGAAAATTGGACAAAAAGATACGCCCCATGAAAAACGCTGCGCCTGTTTGCGACCGCCAGATCCAGGGACATGAGCGCCTCTCATGCCAATCCTGCCACACATCCTGGGCGCCTCACTGCATCTCCTGCCACACCCAGTGGGATAGCAAGGAAGAGGGCTACGATCATCTCCGCAAAAAGTTTATCAAAGGAGCCTGGGTGGAGTATGCTGGTCCTTTTCTGGCAGATCCGCCGACACTGGGGGTTCGCCGCATTGTTGAGCACGGTAAATCAGTAGAAAAGATTGAGCCATTTATTCCAGGAATGGTATTAACCATCAACACCAAAGATGCTGTCAAGGGAAAGGAGACTAACGAGCACACGGTTTTCCGCAGAATGTATGCGCCAACATCGCCGCACACCATCAGCAAAAAAGGGAGAAGTTGTGAATCGTGTCACCAGGATCCGCTGGCGCTCGGATTTGGACGGGGCAAGCTCAGCTTTACGAAAACAGGAAAGCAAAGGGGAGAGTGGCGTTTTCAGCCCCGATACAAATCCTACATTGACGGACTTCCTGAAGATGCTTGGACCCACTTTTTAGAGGACAGAACCCATGAGACAGCAACACGCAGCGATTCTCGTCCGTTCCAGCGCAAGGAACAGGAGAAGATACTGACAGTTGGAGCGTGCCTGAGTTGCCACCCTGGTACACCCGCCAACAACCAGAAAATTTATAAAGAGTTTTCCAAATCTCTGACCAAAATGACGCCGGCATGCGTACTACCGGAATATCGTTAATGAAGATTCGAGACCGAAAAGCGTGGATCGTTATTTGGCAAAGAAAGTGACGAAAATATAATTTTTAGATCGGAGATTTTTCACGTACTCCAGCTCCATGCGCATCCCTTTGAAATTCCATGTGAAGGTTTCATTCAGGAAGCATTTGCGCACTTTCTGGGGTGCACCAAACTTGCTCTCGTAAATTTTATGAAACATGCGAAATATGCGCCCGCTCTCAACTGGAGAGGAGTACTTTATCATGGAGAGCTTCTGATCCAGCATAAAAAAGAAAACCTGAAAATCTCGCCCATCCTCGTGATGCACAGGCAGATAAAATTCCGCCACATAGTCATCCTCTTCCTGCGCCTTGGATAGTTTTTGCAGGTTTGAGATCTTTTCAGCAATTTGTTCCTGGGACATACCCCAGTGCAGGCCGAATGGCATTTTCAGCGCAGGTGCCGCATTTAAAACATGAATCCAGAGAAAGGTTATCAAACCCATAGATAATAACAGAGGTCGCATTTACTTTTTTCTCACTTCCTTTTTTACAAGGGCTTCAAACTCATCAAACAAGGGCTTTCCGGCAAATTTTTTTACGATCATTCCCTGACGATTCAACACCACTGTTGTGGGAAGACAGGTGATATCGAAGAGACTCTCCACGTTGGTTGTTTTAATAGCCGTTGGATATTTGATCTCCATGGAGTTCAGGAACTCCTTGGCTCGGGTAAGATCATCATCCATATTTACACCAATGATCGTAAAATTTTGGGTTCCATACTTTTCAAATAGATTGTTAAAGAAAGGAATCTCCTCCACACAGGGAAGACACCAAGTTGCCCAGAATGTAATCAAAGCGACTTTGCCCTGTAAGGCCTCATTGCTGGCGATATTGCCATCAAACTGAAGAAATTTAAACTTGGGGGCAGGCTCTAATTTTTCATTTCCGCACGAAGTCAAAACAAGCAACAGCAGGAAAAGACTCAGTAACCTCATACATTTATCCTGAACACACAATGTTATGGCTTTTTAAGCAGGAGGGTATTTCTGTCAAGAAACAGATTCACCTGGCCATTTTTTCTGACCAGGTGCGAATATGGAAGCGGTTATTATATATACTGAGGCAAATCTATTATTTACCGGCCTTTTTCTTGGTGATAAAGAATTTTTCGTACTGACCGATCTCTACTTTATCTTCGTGGTGTACAATGGTCGTCTTCAGAAATTTTGCCTTATTGAAGCCAAGCTTGGAGATCTTGTCATAGGCAATCTCCGCGAGAATACCACTGTTGCAATAGAAGTAAACATTGGTGTAATTCTTTAACTGCTCCACAGTTGCCGGAGTAATGTCCGTAGCTGGAATATTGATGGCACCGGGAATATGCGCAGCAGAAAACTCATCTGCTGGACGGGCATCCACTATAACATCAGCGGCAGTTAGCTTTCCATATTTGTCCACAAAATCCTTATCAGCGATCTGGCCGGGGAGAAGCTTGCGCACATAGGTAATCTTGGTTGCCAGCTTGTTGCTTTCCACCTTTGCCTGCGACGCTTTGTATTTCTCAAATCCGCCGTTGAGGATGCTGACATTGCGATAACCCCAGGAAAAAACTGTTTTCAAAACGGGAGCAACGTCAAAATTCTGCTTTCCGCCCTTATCGCATTTGTTGCTATCCAGATAGAAGACAATCGGAGCCATTTTGATATAGGGATTCACAATTTTTGGGAAACGCGCTTGCCACTGGCCGATATCTTTGGGTTGGATATTGATTGCGCCTGGTATATGACTAGCCTTAGCATCATTGGCCGGACGCAGATCCACAACAATCATGGATACCCCTTTTTTCACAAAAGAAAGAAATCCATCCATCTGCATGCAAATGGGATTTCCCTGATCTCTCCATGTGGGAAAGCCTTCATGGTAAACTTTGATATTCTTATATCCTGCATTTTTCGCTTCAATTGCTGAACCTGGCGCCAAGTTGCAATGCTCGCCTCCGCAGAAGAAGATCAATTCACGGTTTTTGTCTTTTCCCAACAGGGCAACTTTATCTTTCGCGCCCTTCAGTTTTGGATAGGGAATATTGATCGCGCCGGGAATAGTTCCTTCCAAATAGGGAGCGCGCGGACGGGAATCAATCAATGTAAAGTTGGTTGTATCTGGCGGAATATTTTTGATTTTTTCCTGCATATACTTAGTCTGAACCACATACTCTTTTACCCGTTCGATAAGAGGTGGTAATGCCTCAACTGAGGTAGCATAAAGATCAGAACCTTTTTTCTGGAAATCCACAATCAGACAGGTCTGCTTTTTGATAGCGCCAAGGCTTTCTGCGCCCACAACTTTGGTTTTATCATCAAACACAACCAGCTCTGTATTGGCATTTACCTTTAAGCGGATGGTTTTCGCTTTTTTGGAACTTCCCAAATATGCAGCAATAAAACGATTCTCTTTGATTTTATCTTCGATACAGCAAATACAGTTTTTGTCCGCAAGTTTAGAGACGTCCACCTTTTTCGCGCAGGAGACGGAGAGCATCACCAGGCCGATGCCCAAAATTATCCCTTTGTTTCGTAGCATTCAAATCCTCCAAATTTTTGATTTTATGGAATCAATTTCTTTAGTTAAGCAGCAAACTTAATCCGTAGTCACGATTATCCACGATTATCGACATGGAAAATAAATTCATTTAAAATGTCAACCAGTTGCTTCCCATTATAGAAAAAAAACCAAAAAAAATTGATAAGAGGAATATCGCTATATTCAAATAATCATTTTTTGCAATCGCAACCCACAAACCCCGACAAAACCACCTCTTTATACAAGAAAGATATTTGCCGAATGTGAATTGGAGGTCACAATCCAGGGGGTTTCCCGCGATGGGAAATAGGTTACATAATCTGCGCAGAGGGCACGATTCGCAATTCCTGGATCTATTGCAATAGATTATGAATATATGTTTATTTACATAATAAGCAGCTGAACACAAAAAAAAACGCCCCAAATTGAGGCGCATTTTTATAGAAATATTTTCGACGGATCAGCAGCCTTCTACTTTACCGGCCTTCTTTTTTGTGGTGCCCTCGGCAGCCTTTTTACGCTGAATCTCATACTTTTTGAAAGTTCCTACCGTAATCTTTTCCGGTTCATACTGAATCTTATCATTTAGGAATTTTACGTTCTGTTTACCAAGCTTGGTCAGTTTGGTGTAGGCTATCTCAGCGAGTACACCGGTATTGCAGTAAACATAAACATTGCGATATTTATCCAGTTGTCCCAGCGAGCCCTTGTCGATGGTACTGGCATCCATGTTCAGGGCACCTGGTACGTGGTCGCCGCCAAATTCACTGCTGGAGCGGGCATCCAGAATGATCTCGTCGCTTTTGAGAGAGTGAAAGGCTGCCACAAAATCCTGAGCGCTCACCTCACCTGGAGCCAATTTGCGCTCGTAAAGGATGGTACTACGCAGACTGTTGGCGGAGAGCTCTCCCTTAATCTTTTTATAGCTATCCAGACCGCCATCCAGAACGGAGACATTGCGATAACCCCAACCCAGGATCATACGGGTCATCTGATCCAGCTCCTTGCCTGTCTCTGGTTTACCGCAGGAGAAGGTGTCATTGTATAGCACGATCGGCGCCATTGTATTCCAGGGCTCTTCCTTGCTCAACACAGGAAATTTTGCCTTAAAATTGGCAAGCTGAGCCACGGATATCGGTACGGCATTCGGGATATGCTCTTTGGAAGCAACCGCCAATGGCCGAACATCAATGATAATCATAGGTAAACGCTTTTTGACCATAGCTGCCAGACCTTTAGCCTGGATCACGGCTATATTACCCGCTTTCTGCCAGCCGGGGAAACCCGCATGGTACAATTTCACATTGGTATAACCCGCTTTTTTAGCAACCACAGCAGATCCTGGAGCCAGGTTGCAGTGCTCGCCCCCGCAAAAAAAGATGATCTCTTTTTTCTTGTCAGCACCTAAAAGCTTAGAAACATCTTTGGCATTTTTCAGTTTGGGATACGGAATATTGACCGCGCCGGGAATACTACCTTGAAAAAAGGCGTTTGCCGGCCTGGAGTCAACCAGAAGGGTGTTGACGAGCTTGGGGGGAAGTGTTCCCAATTTTTGCTGCATATAGGGGGTCTCCACAACCAGATCACGCACCCTTTCAATGACAGGCTTTAGTAACTTAACGGCAGTGGCCATATAGCTGTCGCCCTGTTTGACCGCATCCACGATGATACAGCTTTTGTTGTCAATCTGAGCTACCCCCTGCGCGCCTTCCACTTTGGTTTTAGCGTCAAATTTGATCAGCTCTTCATAGGAGTTGACCTTGATCTTCATGGTCTTCATTTTGTTGGATTTGGTTGCCAGCATAGCTATAAATCGACCTGGTTTGATCTGATCCTCAATACAGCAAGCGCAGTTTGAATCGACAAATTTCGCGATGGATGATGGTTTTTCCTGAGTACCGCAGGCAGTCAGGACAAGCCCAAGCCCCAGTACAGCAGATACAAAGATACCTAACTGTTTCTTCATTCTTTCCTCCGTAAGAATCTTCATTTAAAATCCTTAAAAAAATTTAGTATTCCGGTTTGATTATGCCACTGATCAGGATTTTAAGAAAGTTAGAAACATAGAAAAATAACTGGAGTCTTCTGTCAACAAAAGGCTTTATATAAGATCAGAATTTCTTTTAGTCAAACAGAGTTGCTGAGGCGATTTGAAAACTACCCGCGGGCAGCCTGATAGATAACTACGACACATTGAGTGACGATTTCTGGATTAACGAATTTCTTTCTTAATAATGATACCTGCAGGCAATGATAATCAGCTCTCCTTTTTCAACCTGATAGATAAGACGATGCTCACGATCGATACTAAAGGCATTTTGGTTTTCGGATATCGCAAGGCATTGCCAGCGATGTCGACGCACCCTTTAGCCAGTATTTACTGTTTGCTATGGACTTTGTGCCTAAAGGTCGTTGGTAAT
>DYNZ01000168.1 GCA_020720805.1 Leptospira biflexa
AATCGGGTCCGCATGATGTGGAGGTTTTAGGATAGAACGTTAAACGTTTAACGTTCAACGTTATTATATGGAGACCCCATGACCGAGATTGAAAAAACAGCGCATACCAATAAATTCAAAGGAATCGCCAGAAGGGACTTCCTGAAAATCGCAGGCTTGATAGGGCTTGGACTCACCCTCGAAGAGGCGCTATCTGCCTGCGGAGCGACGCCTCTTGAGACGCCAACCAGCGCGGTGATTGCTAAAACTGCTCAACCTACTCCTACAGAAATTCCGCCCACGCCAGACCAGGTCTTGGAACAATACAGAAAACTGATTGAAGAAAAAGGCAATTCTTATGTGAGAATCCTAAGCGCCAAAGCGCGGGCGGAAGGCGCTCCATTGGAAGAAAAACTCAAAACGTTTGTCAACAAGTTGATTGCGGGACGGCATATTGAACAGGCGACTTTGGATATATATCAGTCAGAGGAAGAAGCCAAAGCCGCTGGAACTTCTTATTCGCTTGGCAACATCAATCCTTATGGAGCGCCGTACATCGCCTTTTTTGATGAAAAAACTAAGAGGGCAGGTTTCATATTCGATGTCTGGGAGTCGGACAAGCCATTGATAGCGACCAAAGAAGACGCTTGGGAAGTTTTTTCAAATGAACTTGCCTCGAATATAGAGTATGCCAATTTTATATCTGAAAAAACTGGAACAAGCGTAGAATCTTTAATCCCAGATGATTTTCACCTGACCGCCGAAACCAACCGCCTTGCTGATTTGGTCTTTACCCCAACAGGCGAAGCCTTTTTGGGCGTAAACCATCTTACGCAACAATGGGAATTTATTGATCATCTTGGCGGGTTGATTGCTGTCCCAGTCGCAGCCGCTCAAACAGCGGAAACTCCTGAGAAAAAACCAGAGGGCGTTGCCTTAAGCGATGAAGCGCTTGTCACTGAATTGGTGAATCATTCAAAAGAAACCAATACTTACCCCTTTGGATTGACAGAGGAACAAGAACAAGCGTGGTTTGAGGAGTTGAATAGACAGTGTGGAGACCAGGTAACCACTTTTGAAGTGCCAAATAAACCAAAATCAATGTTAATTTACGTTTCTCCAGATTTGTATCCAAATTTTGCAACTGATTTTGCACAAGACATAGAGCCTCGTCCAACTGATTCTGGTTCAGCTAGCACTAAAGTTTCAAATGGAAGCTTTGACAACACTTTTCAAGTTGCAAAAGATTTCTTTAACAAACATCCAGATGTAAAAGAAAAATTAAAAAAAGAAAAATGGCTACAGATTAAACATGATCCAACTGGAAAATTGATGTTCAAATATCGAGGTGAATGGCAAACTGTAGAAGGATCAGAAAATTTACCACCTGAATTCTGGGGAAGAAGAATCGATAAAAATAACCTATCAACATCTACAGACATATTTCAAATGCCCAATCCAAAAGTCATAAAAGATTCATATGGGCCAAAATATATGATCGACCAAGGTGCTGTTCTTGTCCCAATGATTATGCTGCCACCACCGACACAAGAACTAGAAAGATTTTTGATTCCTCTTAGTAGTGGAGAAGAAGCTGGCATGGGTCTTAACAGCTTATATATGTTAAAGATTGATGAAATTGCTGATTTAGATGGCAACAAGCACCTAATTGGCAATGTTGTAGCTTTAAGCACTATAACTGGCAGAGGATTTTCATTTTTCAAAAACTGGGGCAGTAGTAGAATGATTGACGACATGACCTCTGTAATATTTAGAAATGGAGCTTTTGCTGCTGGAAAAGTTGCCGATGTGGTACCTCCTGAAAATGGAATATTTTTTACTATGGTGGATCAATGGCCAGAAAACGAAAATGATTTTAAAGGAGGCAATATGGACAGATTGAGGTTTAATTTCATAGTTAATTCTTCAAATTTAGAACCATTAAATAAAGACGAAATAGATGGACCAAAAATGTCATTAGAAAATCCAAAAATTCCAATAGTTATGCCATACAATGGAGCAGCGATTCAGATGCTCATCAATATTAAATAGCGAAGGTTTTGTCAAAAAAATAGTAATATCAATTTTCTGGAGACCCCATGACCGACCAAACAAAGACCTGGATCGAGAAAGACAAAAAACAACTCCACCCAACCTATCATCCCAAATCCCACGCCAACCCGCTGGTGATTGAACGCGGCGAAGGCGTCTGGCTCCATACCACCGACGGACAGAAAATCCTCGACGGCATGGCGGGACTGTGGAATGTCAACGCGGGCTACGGGCGCGAAGAAATTGCTCAAGCCGCCTACGAGCAAATGAAGGCGATGTCGTTTACCTCGAACTTTGCGGGCATGACCAACTTGCCGTCTATTCAACTGGCGGAGAAACTCGCGGGCTTTGCTTACGAAGGCTTGAACACCACGCACTTCACCTCTGGCGGTTCGGAGGCGAATGATTCCGCGTTCAAGACTGCCCGCTATTATTGGAAGCGCAAGGGCAAACCCGGCAAATATAAAATTATTGCCCGCAAGGGAGCCTATCACGGCGTGACCCTTGCCGCCACATTTGCCACAGGGATTGAAAAATATCACACGATGTTTGCGCCAAAGATCGAGGGGTTTGTCCACATCCCCGCGCCGAATCCGTATCGTTATGAAGGCAAACTGAAAGATGGTGAAACCATCGGTCAAGCCGCTGCGCGAGAATTGGAAGAAGCGATTCTGCGCGAGGGGCAGGATACCGTTGCCGCGTTCATCGCTGAGCCTGTGATGGGCGTTGGCGGCGTGAAAAGATGACCGTCAATTATCAATCAATCAAATTTCAATGGAAAATTCTCTGGATGTTTCAAAGATTCCAATTCAATGTCAATGTCGAGGCGCTCCCAGCAAAAATCCCCGAAGTGTTCGGCGAAATCAAAAATCTGTTCGACCGTCGCTTTTTTGAAGGCGGGATATTGCTCAAACGAAATAAAAAACTCGCCATCGTTGGTCAAAAGCCAAAAGCCGTCCTTTTCAATATTGGTGATTTGGCTCTTTACCGCCGCGTCATTTTGAGAAATGCCTGCGCCATTCATTGATAAATTTCTCCTCGTTCTCTTTTACCAGTTGCTCAATTTCGTTTAACTCATGCGCTCTGTATCCTTGATAATCCGATAGCGCAATAATCGGCTCCAGCCAAAATTTTGCCTTGCCTTGCTCCGATGAGACGTGAACGTGCATGCGAACTTCCTCGTTGCTGTTAAAATAAAACCGATATGCTTTTTGGCGGTGAATTGTCGGCGACATGGACGCATTATACCTTTCCCGCTGAATAATTTCTCGATGGTGTTAGAATCCCCTTGAAATAATCCAAAATCCAAAATCCAAAATCGCAAATCCCATGTCTGTCTACCTTCACGAT
>DYNZ01000169.1 GCA_020720805.1 Leptospira biflexa
ACCCCGCCGAACTTGAACGCAACTTCCTCGACGACATCAACCCGAATTCCAAAGCCTCCACCCACGTCATGCTCGAATCCAGCCTGGCGACAGCCGCACCGGAATCCAGCTACCAGTTCGAGCGGCATGGGTATTTTGTCGCGGATATTAAAGATCACAGTGCGGAGCACCCGGTCTATAACCGCACGGTGACGTTACGGGATGCTTGGAGTAAGTAGTGAATATTTCAAAAAATCCATCATTACCACGAGTATTGGAATATCGCCCCCTGAATTTTCGGGTATCCAGACCATATTAGCCAAGACCAAAAATAAATAAATGGGTTATCATGTCACAAAATTTATTTCATACTACCTGTTGCGCCCCCCCCATAACATCATGAGAGAACTATGAATGAAACCACAATTATCCCTTAAAACCTTGCAGGAAGAAGCATTGAAATTTGCGGAGATTGAGACCGCTTATGACGAGCCATCTCTATATGGAGTGACAGATGGCAAGGCAGTTGGAACTTATCTTGAGCACAAATTTACCGCATATTTGGCTGGTAAATACGACTATACACAAGGGAACTCTGCATCTGGAATCGACATTCCATCTCTTGGAGTCGATATAAAAGTAACCAGTATTAAGCAACCGCAATCATCTTGTCCTTTCGAGTCAGCATCACAGAAAGTGTTCGGCCTTGGTTATCATCTGCTTGTATTTGTATATGAGAAAACTGATGATCATAAAAACAAGACAGGCCGACTAAATATGCAGCATACTATCTTTGTCGAAAAGGAGCTAACTGCCGATTTTCAAACAACCAAAGGGTTGCTAGATATTCTTGAAAGAGATGGAAATATGGATGATATCGTTGCCTTTATCATCGAGAGGAATCTACCTGTAGACGAAATAGGCGCAGAGCAACTTGCAAAAAGAGTGATGAAAACACCGCCTATCCAAGGTTATTTGACTATATCAAACGCGCTTCAGTGGAGGCTCCAATATAGCAGAGTCATTCAAGTAGCGGGAACCATTTCAGGCATATCGAGACTTCGTTAAATAGTGGCCAAAAAACCGATAGATAAGTGGCAATTTGGTGACTTCCAGACGCCAATAAGCCTTGCAAGAAAGGTCGTCGAAGTCCTAATTCGCAACCACCACGTGAAGCCCGATGTCGTTATTGAGCCCACTTGCGGGAAAGGTGCGTTCGTCCTAGCTGCGCACGAAGGTTTTAAGAGTGCATTTATCCAAGGCTTTGAAATTAATACAGCATATGTATCCGAGGCAAATTCGTCCTTGAAAGCAGCTTTCGATATTGACCGTGCTTTTGTAAAAGAAGCCGACTTCTTCGAGACTGACTGGAGCAAGATATTATCCAAATTTTCTGGATATGTTCTTATCATTGGGAATCCGCCATGGGTAACGAGTAGTGAGCTGGGCATACTTAATAGCAGAAATATCCCTGAAAAATCAAATTTCCAAAACCGTAAAGGCATAGAGGCAATTACAGGATCTGGAAACTTCGACATTTCTGAATGGATGTTGTTACAGCACATTAAATGGCTATCAGAGCGGGAAGGTTCGATTGCATTTTTATGTAAATATTCAGTTGCGCGCAAGGTAATGCGTCAGGTTCGGCAAAGCGCTGAGCATCGATTTTTTGGCCATATTTACTCAATAGACGCTAAGGCTCACTTTGGAGCATCAGTTGAAGCTTGCCTTTTTGTTTTAACGACCGATGCAGGAAATGCTGATTGTGAAGTTTATGAGTCACTGGACTCAGATAAGGCGTCGCAAATAATTGGCGAACGCGATGGATACATCGTAAGTGATGTTATCCGTTATGAAATGTGGCGGCATTTAAAAGGGCAAGATCCACGCTATATCTGGCGCTCAGGAATAAAGCATGATTGTTCTAAAGTAATGGAACTAGAGCCGGTTGGTGGAAACTATAAAAATGGCTTTAATGAGAGTGTTATATTAGAAAATATTTATATTTATCCCTTGCTAAAAGGCTCTGATATTGGAAACGGAAGAGTGTCATCGTACCGCAAAGTTGTATTGGTAACACAAAATAACGTTGGCGAAGATACTTCAAAGATAAAGTATATAGCACCAAAAACATGGAATTACCTGGTCGAGCATAGAAGATATTTAGACGACAGGAAGAGTTCAATTTATAACGGAAAACCTGATTTTTCAATTTTTGGAATAGGCTCGTACTCATTTAAACAGTGGAAAATTGCAATCTCGGGTTTATACAAAAGACTTCAGTTCAGCCTGGTTGCGCCATTAGATGGAAAGCCGGTTATTTTTGACGATACTGTAAACTTCTTATCTTTTGACACAGAAGATGAAGCTAAATTCGTATTTCATCTAATCACATCGTCTCCATCGCTGGAATTTATTGAATCAATGATATTTTGGGATGAGAAGAGACCTATAACCTCACAGATACTAAGAAGGCTTTCGCTTAAAAATGTAGCCTCCGAACTTGGTGAGCTTGAGAAATACCTGAGCTTGGCCGAACCTAAGCCAATGCCAATCAATTTTAAAGGCCAGTTGGAACTTGGAATTGCTGAAAAGCGCATGAAATACCATGCAAGGTAACGCAGTTAACAAATCACTCCAGAGGGCACGCATAAAGCTGCAGCGCTTTTGAACTGAAACGTCATATTTTCAAGTGATACCCCCCATAATTGCAACAGAGAATCACAAAAAATTCGCTCTTGCTTTGTTTTATGGAATCGGACGATGAGGTCTTTCTAAAAACCATTATCCCAAGCAGAAAAGTGACAAAAACCTATCTCGGGGAATTGACATGAATATTTTAGATGACGAAGAGCGCGAAATTATTGAAGCCTTCGATAACGACACTCTGAAACAGGCGGAAGATGCCAGCATGATTAGGAGCCAACACCAAACCTATGCTGAAGCCATGTTTAAAAAAGATGCGCGGATCAATATTCGTCTGTCTTCGCGGGATTTGCGTGGCTTGCAGAAAAAGGCGCTGGCCGAAGGTATCCCCTATCAAACCCTGGTTGCCAGCATCATTCACAAATACATTGAAGGCCGTTTGCACGAAGAACGTTAAACCCGAGCAGCTAGATCGTCTCAAGTCCGATAGGCTGCTAGTTTATTGAGTAATCCCATGCCCCCGATCCTAAGCGACAGCGCCATCCGCGAACAAGCCCTCAACTCACGCCTATGCTGCGTAGTACAAGCCCCGGCGGGCTCGGGCAAGACCGAACTGCTGATTCAGCGCATTCTGGTTTTGCTGGCCGAAGTTGAGCGCCCGGAAGAAATCCTCGCCATCACCTTCACCAAAAAGGCGGCGGGCGAGATGCGCACGCGGGTGCTTCATGCTTTGCGCGCCGCCGAACAACC
>DYNZ01000060.1 GCA_020720805.1 Leptospira biflexa
TTTATCCAAATCAACCATTACATATTAAAAAATATGAAATGGAGTAGTGGAGGAACTCCCTATTGGAGTTTACATTATCGTCAAAATTCTAAAAAAGGATATCTTTTTAAGAATCACCGCCATGAATGCGGGAAGGACAAAATTGATACCGCAGTTTTTTTGTCAACCAAAAAAAATATTCAATAGAGAAAATAAAAATGTATTCTTATCCTTTCCGGCATAATTTGTGGATTTTCTTGCTTTTTCTCCAGACTCTGGTCTATCCGGAAAATATTTCAACAATTCACTCAAAATTATGGTATCGGTTGTACGAATCAGGTATTGGTTTATATAAAAGCGGGCATAAACAAGAAGCATTGATCCAGTTGGTAAGAGCAACCCAACTCTACGAAAAACTTCCAGCTGCACACACCTACTTAGGTCATATTTATAAAGAAAAAAATAATATGGAACGAGCCCTGTACCATTATCAACAATCTTTGCGCTGGAATCCAAACCAAGGAAGATTATATTTGCTGATTGGAGTCATATATTATGAAAAAATTTCAATGGATAACGCCATTCGCTTCCTACAAAAAGCGATGATTTTTTCGGATGAATCCGCTGAATCCTGGTTCTATCTTGGTTTGATTTATAACGAAAAAAAGGAGCCAATTAGAGCAAAAAAATACTTCGAAAAAATTTTCCATAAAAACCAGGGGAAGGAGATCAGGCTGTATCAAAAAAGCCTGACATTTCTCAAAAAAAACCAGGTTCAAGCTGCGTTGAAGATGCTGGAGAATGCTGTCATTGTCAACCCGGCATACCCAGACGCCTATTTGGAGATATCAAAAATTTATCGATGGCAAAAAAAATATAACATGGAGATCAAACTGCTTAAAAAAGTTTTACTCATCGACCCTTTCCATAAAGAGGCTTTCAAGAAACTGGTTTTTGCCCTGGAACAGGCTGAACAACTTCATGAAGCAAAAGAGATCTACTGGAAAATTATCCATTACAATATTGCTGACCAGGGAACCTGGCAAGAGTTTTATAATCTACTGAAACAGATTAAAGACTTCAAAGGATTAGAAAAACTAAAGCATCTCGCGCAAAAACAGCAAATCTCTATCGAGTAACCTTCAGATTCCTTAAATCGCCGTCATTTATAGAAGAGAAATGGATATATATTCCAGACCATCGCTATTTTTTTTAAGATAGATGCTTTTATCTTCTAAAAGGGCTTGGATAGCCGATTCAAACAAACTGGAAGACCATGCAAATTGCGAAAGAAACTGCTGGTAGAATTCATGATACGGAATAAGTAGCCATTGCCCACTTTTATCCTCCTTTCCATTTTTATGCATATTTTTTAATATGGCAGCATATAACTTCTGCTTACGATCCTGACGATTTAAGGACGTTATAACTTGATCCGCTTTACGCAATCTTTCGGAAAGCATACGGATAACATTCACCGCAAAATGGTGGTTATCCTTCACATTTCGATCAAAGGACTCCTTGTCCATACGAATCAACTCGCAATCCTCCGCTGCGGTCGCATTTGCCGATCGGGGAGCCTGGTTAACAATAGCCATTTCTCCGAAAAACTCCGGTTCTCCAAGCAACTGTATCTCCTCTTCGGATGAACCAGAGGAGATCGAAATGCGAATCTTTCCTCGATGAATCAGATAAATATAATCCGCCTTATCTCCTTCACGAAATACGACCTCGCCCTTTCTAAAAGAGACCCCATAGGATTCAAATAGCTTACTCATACACTACCGCCATCATCACTTTTTGTAGCTAAAAAATAATTTTGTTTTCTTAGATCTGCATAAACCGGATCTTGCTTCCGATTCTGGTTTGTAGCGTATATGTTGAAAAAATAAAAAAAACCACCCATTGGTTATCATCATTTCATTCGCAACAACCTGATTACATCAAAGAAGATTCGAGGAATTATGCAAACAAAAAAAAAAGCATCATCTTTAGGATTTACGTCACATTATGCAACCCCTTACCCCGGACAGGAAATGGCTATCAAGATCCTAGAAACTTTTATTCCTAACGGGTATCCAGTTATCATTCCCCTCTTTTCAGATACCAGAGATGATGATTTAGTTATTTTAAGAACGATCTTTTCCTGTAAAACTCTTTTCAAAACCGTTGCAAATAAAGGGCTCTTTGGCTGCGAAGCCGGTGAAATCATCTATTTCCCGGCAGAGGAAAAGGGAATAAGCGCATTCATGCTGCTGGGCCTTGGGAAAAAAAGCGCTATTTCAAAAACAACCTTGTTGAACCACATAATCCAGGCATTTGAAAGAGCAAAGCAGTTATCCTGGATCAACATTCAGGTTGTCATTACCCCCTCCTTATTGACAATTCTAAACGATATACGGAAAAACCTAAATCCCCGCCAACTCCTTATGAACTGGCTTGGTTCTGCAATTGAGCTTAGCCGTTTTCAGAACCGCTTTCTTCGCACTAAAAAGGATGAGATGCAAAAAGCTGCCCTTCAATCTATGGAGATTCTCTTCGCTGATACTTCTGATCAAAAAATCCCAAAATCGGAGATAAAACAGCTCACGGACAGCGCCAAAGAGGGCCTCATTCTCGGGCGGGCGGTCAACCAGGCTCGCGAACTGGTTTCCCTACCAGGGAATTTCCTAACTCCGGACGCTCTGGGAGTTCACGCAGAAAAGGTGGCAAAAAAAAATAGTCTAACGATTCGCCAGTTTGATTTTGAAACGCTGCAAAAAATGAATATGAACGGAATCGTTTCTGTCGGAAAGGGTTCGGCAGCCAAACCTCGATTAATTGTCGTTGAATACAGAGGACGCAAAGAAAAGGGGGTTGATCTATCATTGGTTGGTAAGGGGATCACCTTTGACAGTGGGGGCATTAGCCTCAAACCCGGACAGGATATGCATGAAATGAAAGGGGATATGGGAGGTGCCGCAGCCGTACTATTTGCCACCCAGGCAATCGCCCAGGCAAAATTACCCCTTAACGTTATGTGTGTTATCGGTGCCGCCGAGAATATGCCCGATGCGCATGCGCAAAAACCCGGCGATGTCTACCAAAGCTACAAAGGATTAACCGTAGAGGTTCTCAACACAGATGCAGAAGGGCGCTTGGTACTGGCTGATTGCCTTCACTATGCCAGCGAATATAAACCTCGGCACATAATCGATGTAGCGACCCTAACAGGTGCGGCCGTGGTTGCCCTTGGACATCACCTGGCTGGCCTGTTCAGCAACCAAAAAAACTTCAGCGATCTTCTCTTTCAGGCGGGGGAGGATTCCCTTGATCGGCTATGGCCATTACCCTTGTATGAGGAGTATAAAGGGGACATTAAAAGCGATATAGCTGACTTGGCCAATATTGGTTCCAGATGGGGAGGAGCTCTCACAGCTGCGGCATTTTTGTCCCACTTTGTTGAACCCTCCATTCCCTGGGCTCATGTTGATATCGCTCCAAAATTTATCGCAAAAAACGATAGCGGACTTCACAGAAAAGGGGCAACTGGATTTGGGGTGAGGTTACTCTTTGAGGTTGCTAAAAAGTTAGCTCATTAAGCTATAAAGTGATGAGCTATGTATCGTTACTTTACTATATAATTACAAAAGTAACGATGCGTTTCGTATCGTTACAAAAATAAAAAATTATAAAAGTAACGATGCGCGTCCATGAGGACTTGAACCTCAGACCTTCTGATTCGTAGTCAGACGCTCTATCCAGCTGAGCTATGGACGCAGTCGTATAAGTAGAGTAAAAAGGAAGACTAATCAGCACAACCCCCTTTTTTTTGTCATTCATTTTTCTTTTATACTGCGAAGAAAGTGTTTTTCGACCTTGCTCAGCACAAGCTTCGTTATCCAAACCGCCAAATTTTCCGCTTGCCCGAAATTCGGTATGCCTCGCAAAACCTTTCCAAGGCTTTTGCGAGGACAGATTTGGTTCCCCAGGGCAATACCATGGGGAGAACCAATTTCTTTTCGGTATAGTATAGAACAAATTTCTTTCTTCAAGTTAAGCGGGACACTCTATTGATGCGCACAAAGTATGAAAAGAGTTGCCAAAGAAAGCCTTAGCTACACTTTGCCCCAATCGATTTAGTTTGCTGAACAGTTCATGGCCAATCATCTATTATTATCAAATCAGACAGGTTTCTACGCCAAATTTATCATCTTCTTGAGGTTTTCCATGTTTCGTAAATATATACCATTTATCATTTTTATAATGATAGTAGGATTCTCTCTTTCCGCTGCTTCAGAAAAAAAGGAAAAATTCTCCTTTGTTGTCGCGAAAGATGTAGTAAACAAATTACGTAGCAATTTTAAATCGCTGAACTCCTATGTTGCGGATTTTGAGATTAAAAGCACAGATGGTAAAAAAACCAGTGTGCGCCGCGGGAAAATCCAATTTCGTAAGCCCGATAAAGTTCATCTGGCATTCTCCTATCCTGAAGCGCAGGTTGTAATCGCCAATGGCGAAAAGGTCTGGATATATCTCCCCTATATGAAACTCCTAGGCGAACAATCCCTAAAAAAAAGCGATAAGGACGGTTTTTTTCGTGATGCGACCCCTGTTGGCCTTGATCGACTCTTTAGCTTATACCATTATAGTTTCCAAAAAGGCGATCAACCGAAAACTTTAAACCTGAACGGCCAAACCGCATCATTTTATGTACTCGACCTAAAGCAAAAAGTCATCACCAGCGGATTTCGATCCATGGAAGTATGGGTCGATGCACAACACCGTGTTCGCCGTGTTGTAGCGGAGAACGCCTCCGGCAAGAGCGTAACCATGACCTTTCAAAATATTGAGACAGGGAAAGATCTGGACGACTCGTTGTTCGTGTTTGACAAAAAGCAGTATAAAATAAAAAGTGTGGTACAGGATCCGTTGGTTCAACCATAGTGATACCTGACTAATATTCTCCCAAATGCAAGAAAGCCGTCAAAGGTGAAATGTTATGATGCTCAATGCAACTCTCGGTGATATACTACGAAATGCCCGGGAAAATAAAAAAATGGATATTCGAATGGTATCCAAAGAGACCAAAATTATAGCAAAATATATTGAAGCGCTGGAAAAAAACGCTTTTGAAGTATTTCCCAGTGAAACTTATCTCATGGGTTTTTTAAAAAACTACGGTCAATTCCTGCATATCAATGAAGATGAATTAATTCGATTATACCGGGCACAATTAATTTCAGAAAGCCAAACACCAATCGCTGAACTCACAAAATCAACCAGCCCTGGCTCCATAATTTCTCCTAATTTCGGCAAAATCCTGCAATCTTCTTATCTACCGATAGTATTGAAATACGCGGGATTACTTGGTTTAGGGATAGTAATGATAGGTATTGCCTATGCAGCTTGGAATTTTTTTCAAAATCCCTCATTTACAAGGGTAAGCGAACAAGATGCAATCAAATTAGAACAAGCCCTCACAAACAGTAAAAAAATTATCTTACTGAACAAAAAAAGCGAAACTATCATTGGGATGAATGAAGCCTTTCATTTTGATCTGGAAGAGCATAAAATTCAGATATCCCTTTTAAAACTGGGGAAAGATGAAATCACAGTTGGCCTCTTCCCTGATAAACTCAATGTTCCGCTCTCAATGAATGTTGCCAAATCAATTTTTCTTCCTTCGGCTAAGCAGAATATTTCCCTGATTTATAAGGCAGGGACAAACAATAGCGCAAAAATTGAGGTAGGGTTAGGAGAAAAAATCGGAGGCCAGGAAAAAACAGCAGAGTTATCTACGGAGCATAATACATTCAATCCCGGAGAGTTAACGATGCGAATGGAGCTGAAAATCAACATTAGCTCTTATGTGGAGACCTACGCAGACGGGAAAAAGGTTTATTCTGGTTTATTGGTCAGCGGTCGAGATGCAGCATGGACAGCAAAGCGATCGATGCAATTGCATCTGGGCAATGCTGATGGTGTCCAAATCAGCATCAATGGGGTTCCCTACCAATTCAAGGGCAAGGTCGTAAATAAAATTTTCGCATGGAGCCGCAACCCTCTTGATCCTACCAAATATCAAATTGTTGTCAAAGACCAGATGTAATTTTCGCAATCCCCGGAATTCTCATGAAGACAGAGGCCGTTGAAATTTCCTTTGCTATAATCACTCTTGGCTGTGATAAAAATAAAGTTGATTCTGAAATTATAGCTGCTTCGATGACAGAAGCGGGATTTACGCAAATAGAGCAGCCTGAAAAGGCTCAAATTGTTATTATCAATACCTGCTCTTTCATCCAGCCTGCGATTATCGAAACTCTAGATACCCTCTTTGCCGCGATTGGTTATAAAGATGAAAAATCAGGCTATCCTATTGTTGCCGCGTGCGGCTGTTTTGTTGACCGTTATGGTAGCGAATTCATTACAAACCAGATACCGGAACTAGACCTCTCCTTTTCGATACAAAATGGTAGTAAAGCAGGCATGATTCTCTCATCCTACCTCTCTTCCCGGAATCTACCACAACCTACAATTCAGGAATATGCAAATTTGCCTTCATCTTATTTGCAGCTTAGTGAAGCCACCATGATCAAAAGAGGGGTTGCCTTTATTCGTATCAGTGATGGCTGCAATAAGAGTTGTAGTTTTTGCACCATTCCATCATTTAAGGGCAAACATCGAAGTGTTCCCTCGGAAAAAATTTTACAGATCTGTTCAACAAAAGCGCGCCTGGGAATTAAAGAGCTGAATCTTGTAGCGCAAGATTTACTCCCATATGGGTCTGACCTCCAACCTCCTCAATCGCTCACTGGGTTGCTTGGAAGGCTGAACACAATCCCCGAGGTAGAATGGATTCGGTTACTCTACCTTTATCCAGATTTTGTGGATATGGAAATCCTAGAGTTTATTGCGGCTAACCCTAAAATGGTAAAATACCTTGATATTCCCATGCAGCATATCCATCCGAAAATCCTCCGTGCCATGAACCGCCCAGGAAATCCAGAGAAGTATATCCGGCTCATCGAAAACATCCGGAGAACGGTTCCTGATGTGGCAATTCGTAGCTCATTTATCCTTGGTTATCCAGGAGAAGGAGATGATGAATTCACCGAGCTTAAGCATTTTATTCAGGAAATAAAATTGAATCATATTGGAATTTTTTTATATGCAGATGAAGAAAAAACAAAAGCCTTTGCTCAAAAATCAAAAGTGGATTCCCAAACGGTGGAAGAGCGTAGAGATAAAATTATGATGGTTCAGCAAGAGATATCCCAAAATCATCTGGCTCGTCTTGTAGGAAGAACCATTCCCGTATTAATCGAAGAGGAAATCAATGGAGAATATGTGGGAAGAACACAGTGGGACGCGCCTGAAGTCGATGGACAAACATTTGTTCTCAGCAACGAACCTCTGCAAAAAGGGCGCATCTATTCCGTTGAAATCACAGAGAGCCTGGATTATGATCTTCTGGCTGAGTATCGGTCTTATTAATCTATGAACTGGAAACGCCATATACCGAATCTTTTAACCATGTTGAGGGTCATCTTAATACCGATTTTTATATGGATGATTTTACAACCAAACTTTTGTCTGCGTGCAGGCGGGCTATTTCTTTTTCTCGCTGCATCTATCACCGACTTTTTAGATGGAGAGTTAGCCAGACGATGGAAGGTAACAAGTGAATTTGGAAAATTCCTGGATCCCCTGGCCGATAAATTTCTGGTCATCTCAACCCTGATTGCTCTACTATATTTAGAGGATCAGATCGAAATCTGGATGGTTCTTGTAATTATAGGCAGGGATATGCTGATCACAGCCATGCGCTGGTTAGCAATTCGCCGTGGCAGTAGCCTTCATACCAGCAGAATGGGCAAAATCAAAACAACGTTTCAGCTTTTCTCCATTATTATTATTCTTTTAATCCTTGTTGTTCGCACCCATCCAGAGAGTGCTGCTATCAGGCAAAGCTTTGCAGAAGCACGCTTATCAGGTCACAGCGCCATGATAACCTCGATTCAAGCTTTTCAATCTGCGGAACCGCATGTCTGGCTAGTAGGATTGCCCTACTTTGCCATGCTGGCCACAACCATTTTTACGGCAATTTCGGGATTGCGCTATATCATCTCCAATTTTCATCTTTTCCAGTTTCGCTCAGGAGCAAACAATTCCAAAAAAGATTAGGGCGGTCACAAAAACCAGTTTTTTCAATATTTTAAAAAAACTGAAAAGCTGGTTTTTTCAATACATACGCCCCATAGTAGGCACAAGAATGATAGTTTTTTTGATCACCCATTAATTAAAGACGAATCTCTTTGCGATATTTTTTCAAAGCTTGAATAAAGAAAAGCTGCCCATCAATAAAATTGCCATGAGCATCTGGTTTTGGTTCAAAATGAACAAACTTGACACCAATATCTACCGTTTCCTCTTCTCGTACTATGTGATAAACTACTTTGGCATGAACATCCATATCTCCGCTTAGATTAATGGGAAAATGAAATTTGAATTGAAAGGTTTTCTGATCCTTGAGGTTCTCTATTAAGTCATCCTCTGTTAGTTCCATTTTACAACCTAAATGGTTAAAATCGACAATTCTGGCGGAACTGGCGAGCTGCATATCCTTACCAATATTCAGAGCTGAGTCTATCCATTGCATCTGCTGCTGCAACAGTTCTGGACCATTTTCTGGGATTTTTCCCTGACTCCAAACCCGCACATAGCCGATTAGTATCTCTTCTCCTTTTTCCTGATGCAAAATCGGCAAGATGAGCTCCGCATTAATCTTGGCCGACAGTACATTCAAACCCACTCCTTTAGCCAGCTCCATGTCAAATTCATCTGAATAATCTCGTAGATCAGTTAACGCCAGAAATGGATAACTACGATCCTTCCAATGCCACAAAGAATCCACACGAAGTTCTGGATTCTGATAATCGGGTATCCATAAAGGAAGTTTTTTTTCCTTCACAAGCTGCAAGGAGGGCGCATCATTTTTCTCAAAAAAATTGATTTCGACATCATGGAAATGCTTTTGTATCAAAAAACGAGCATTCTTAAAAACTCCTGATAAAAAGGATTTTTTCCGGTTTAGATCCAATGTATCCGAGCTTACAAGAAAATGGTCTGCAAAAATATCTGTTGTTTTATTGGGATAGCGAGTTTGTCTCCTGTATTCACT
Organism: Leptospira biflexa; assembly: GCA_020720805.1. Taxonomy (GTDB): domain Bacteria; phylum Spirochaetota; class DYNZ01; order DYNZ01; family DYNZ01; genus DYNZ01. Next base: position 9,143 of record DYNZ01000060.1, read on the forward strand.
TGCCAGGGCATATTTTAATGGTACAACAAGTAATTTTCTCTCCTTTTGGCTGTGTTTTAAGAGAACAACCTTGAGAAACCGATTCATCGCCTTACCAGAATAGGCGTCAAAATCCTGAATTACCGCATTCACCGTAAATTGCTGCGGTAACATATCAATCCAGGATTGCGGCAGGTTTTCCGGAATTTGCAGACTCAGCAGATTCTGCTGATCTGAAAGCTTCTGCATGGCTTCGATATGAAATATGATTTTCTTATCTGGCTTGGGGAAATAGAGAAAAAGCTGCTTTAGTTTGATGAGAATCTCTCTATGAACGTCCTTGAGGTCGATATTTTCATATTTCCGCTTCAAATCTTCACCCAAAAGCCATAATCAGGTAGTTTTGTTAGAATTTGGATTAGAATTAGGATTGCTTCTTCGCCTCCTGGAACTTCCGCCCCGCCTACCCCGACCTCGGGGAGTTTTATTTTTCTCCCCGGATTCCGGTTCCTTGTCAAGCTCAGGAGATTTTTTTTCCAAATTGACGCTGCTTATTGCTTTGGCTTTATCTCTGGTCTTTGTCTCAGGCTTATTACGATTTCTGGGTAGAGTCGCTTTTTTTTCCGAATCAACGTTCTTTTGATTTCCAGAAGAGGGGCGATGTGGACGCTTTTTTCGAAAACTTTCACCCGTTTTTCTGTCGCTATTTGATCTCTCATGCGGCTTACTTTCCTCTTTCAGGTCAACAGTTTTCGAGCCTCGAAATAAACCCCCCAAAAAATGGCCAATTCTGGCAAGAACGCCCTGAGATTTCTCTTTACGGTCTGTCATCTCCGCCAATTTCTGCTTTGCCTGGATTGGATCTATATAGGATCCCTGTTTATATACCGTTACCATTGGCTCATCATCGTTATACGAAGATTCGTCTGGAAGCATTGCCTCTTGGTAAGGTCTCCGTTGCATCCTTCCGGGATCACGTTGATCACGTTGATCACGATTGTAGCTCCGGCTACTTTTTCCTTCCTGTCTCTGCGCACTCGGGGTCTCCAGGGGCTTTCGAGAACTTTGGCGCACAGGCCGCGCTCCTGTGGTCTTTTCTGTTCCCCTGCGGCTGCCACGCTCCCGGCCATGCGAAATTTCAACAATAGGTGCAAGCAACTCGTCTTCGATATGGAGGACTTCTATCTTCTGACGTATAAATGATTCAATTTTATGCAAAATATCATAATCAAATTCAGAACAGAAGGAGACCGCTTCTCCATCACGACCTGCTCGCGCTGTGCGTCCAATGCGATGCACGTAGTTTTCAACATAATCAGGCAAATCATAATTAAAAACATGGCTAACACCATCAATATCCAGCCCCCTTGAAGCGACATCTGTTGCCACAAGTATATTGAATTTGCCTTCCCGGAACTCCTGGATAAGCCGTGTCCTAACTTTTTGTGTCACAGCTCCCGAAATCCCACGTACCTTAAAGCTATTGGATTGCAGAAGCCTCTCCATAAAAGCCACGCGGATCTTTGTATTCACAAAAATAATAATGAGATTAAAATCGGTCCTCTTCAGATAGTTTACCAAAAATCTATCCTTTTCAGCCCGACCCAAATGGTATACGCTTTGACGAATCTTCTCGACAGTTGTAGCAGTCGGATTCACCTCGACTTGAACAGGATCGCGTAAATACTCCCGAGCCAGTTCAAGAATCTCTCTCGAGAGCGTAGCACTTGCTAGCACGGTTTGTCGTATAGAGCGGAATTTGCTTACGATAAATTTTACATCATCGATAAATCCCATATCAAACAATCGATCTGCTTCATCGATGATCAGATACTGGATCTGGTTTGGATCCAGAGCCTTCCTATTCAAGAGATCAATAAGACGTCCTGGCGTAAAAGCACCAAGTGTGCACCCTTTTTGGAGTTTCCGCATCTGGTCTTCCACGCTTTGACCGCCATAGAAGGGTTGCGATACAAATCCTGAGCCAACCAGAATCTTTTCACCCTCTTCTGCGATTTGGATGGCCAACTCTCTTGTTGGGGCAATTACCAGGGCACCCATTGCGTGCGGATCCCATCCCTCCTTGAGTAGGGCGTCCATAACGGGAATTAAAAAGGAGAAGGTTTTTCCCGTCCCCGTCTGTGATAATATCGTGACATCTTTACCGGACTGGATCGCAGGTATCGCTTTTTCCTGTACCTCGGTAAGCTCTTCTATCTCAATTTTCGCTAGAGCTTGCTGTAATAGCTCATGCAAATTCAGTTCATTAAACTTCATTCTGTTGTCCCATCTATAACCTGAGGATTTCCTCTTTGTTTGTAAGAATTAATGTGCATTCATTGTATTCGGGGTTGCTCTTTTGTGCAGTTTTACGGGCAAGAAAACAGCTCTTATCTTGAATATCATTTCATTCAATCATAAATAATTTGATAACAGAACGAATTGTCAAGTAGAATTTGCAAAAAGCAATAGCTTGGGAACTTGGTAAGGATCAACCTACAGCTCCTTCCATCTCTAATTCAATGAGACGATTGAATTCTACAGCGTATTCCATTGGCAAAGTTTTCGCAAACTCTTCAAAAAAGCCATTCACAATCGTGGAACGAGCCTGTGACTCAGAATACCCCCTACTTTGAAGATAAAAAAGCTCGTCCTCAGAGATTTTCGAAACGGTAGCTTCATGTTCTACTTGAATATGATCTGACGACTCATTATCAATATAGGGATAGGTGTCCGATCGGCTGTTTGGAAAAAGAAGCGCGTCGCAGACAACCTTGGATTTACAGTTTTTGGCATTTTTCTCCATTTTTACAAGGCCACGGTAGGCAACTCGACCACCTTTTACTGCCACAGATTTTGATGTTATGGTCGATCTGGTATTCGGAGCCGCATGAATTACCTTCGCCCCTGTATCTTGGTATTGTCCAGAGCCGGCAAAAGCCATCGAAACCACATTTCCCCTGGCACCCTCTCCCAGTAGATATATACCAGGATATTTAGCTGTCAATCCAGCCCCTCCATTAAAATCGGACCAAAAAATCTCGGCATTTCGATAGGCGACCCCCCTTTTTGTAACTAGATTGATCACCTTGTCGCTCCAGTTCTGCAGCGTGAGGTACTCAATTCGAGAGTTATCTAGCGCAATGAGCTCCACAATGGCAGCGTGTAGTCCACTTTTTAACATACCTGCGGCAGAACAACCCTCTTGGTATATGGCCTTTGATCCCTCTTCAGCAATGATCAGTGTTCTCTCAAATTGACCCCCCTCATTCGCATTCATCCGAAAATAGTTTTGCACCGGCATGCCGAGCTGAACCCCCTTTGGTACATACAGAAAGGTTCCGCCAGAATGAAATGCTGTATTGAGAGCGGCAAATTTATTATCATTGAAAGGGACTACGGATCCAAAGTATTTTTTTACAATATCGGGATAATCGCGCAAACCTGTGCCAAAATCACAAAAGACAACTCCCTGATCTACCAGCTCTTGGATAAGACTGTGCTGAACCGCTTCTCCTTCATACGTCGAGGTAACTCCGGCGAGAAATTTTTGCTCTGCCTCTGGAATTCCCAAACGCTCAAAGGTTTTCTTGATATTTTCATCCACATCGTCCCAGTTTGTAGCCACCTGGCCTTTTGGTTTTAAGTAATAAAAAAAAGAGTTAAAATCAATATGGTTTAGGATTTCCGGGGCTACCCATTGCGGCATAGGCCGCTGCAAAAAATGATCAAAGGCCTGGTGGCGGATTGCGCGCATCCACTCCGGTTCCTGTTTCATGTCGGACATGAGATCAATCAGCGCATGGCTTGGACCTTTTTCTGATTTAAACGCAAAAATTTCAGGATCCGAAAACCCATACTTCTGATCATATTCCTCTCGCAAATTAATTTCTTCAGCCATTTCGATCTATCCTTTTTTGCATTGGTCATCGCCTCATGGGAGTAGCAATCTTCTCCCGTTATATTCTAAAATACATCAAATAATAATTTTGCCAATCAACGGAAGCCAGGAAACAGAAAAAGGAAAAACTGAATACAGCTTGCCAGATTCCCGTCCATTCCCATAAAGGTTCTCATTTATAAAAAATGTGTAACAAATTTGCTTATAAAAGATTACAAATACTGCCTGCTTTAGCAAGTCGTGAAAGGATACCACATACCAAAAAATGAAGCCTGCACATAAAAAAAGGGGTTCTTCATCGCTTCAGAGGGTTATTCTGATCCCTGTTGATATTCTTTTTACATTTTTAGCAAAACGCGTCTCCTATTCATTTGCCGTGGCAGCCTTTACCAGCATTGGCGGCTTTTTGATCGCGGGTTATATTGGCATCTTTATTGTAACAACCGTAAATTTTGCCAGCCCCGATCATGCCGAGACATTTATTACGCTTTTTCTCATTCTCTGCATAGCAATCTATATGCCATTGTACTATCTCCATTTTGGACTATTAAGCAGACTGAAAATTCCCGCCTTTCCAAAATCACTTCGTTTATTAAATACTTTAATCAGGGAAAACCACTTTTTATCTTTGCGCGATCCTGATATATTAATGAAGTTTTTTCGCAGTGTGGAATATCTACCTAGAGCCAATATGATTGCGGCTGCAATCTACCCTTCTCTAGTGATGATTGGCACGATAGCACATGAAATTTATTATGGGGAGCTCAGAAATGCTTTTTTTATCTTTATTGGTATTACCTCAGCCATTATTATTTATGTATTCTATACCTTTGTTATTGCTGAACTCCTAACCGGCGAGCTGCGCAGGGCAACGAAACGCTTTCTCGTGATGCACCATATTCATTTTGGTGAAATTGCCTATTCCAGTATAAAGAAAAAATTCATTTTTATTAATATCCTGGTTTTAATCGCGATGATTGAGCTGGCGTTGATGTTCTTTAACCTCAAACCAGGTTTTTTTAGTTTGATGCCCTGGGTTTATATTATGCTTACAGCAATGGTTGTCGGCTCCTTGCTGTTCTTTTATCTCATCTCCATTGAGGACGCGCTTTTAGAGATCGAATCGGCCGCATTGGACCTCAGCAAGGGAGGCAGGGGAAAGCTCTATGGTCGCAGTCTGGACAAAGAGATCATCAATATGTCGCAGGGAATCATTGCTGCAGCCTACGAAGTTAACGATATCCGTAACAATTTGGAACAGATGGTGGCCAAACGGACAGATGAGTTGAAACACTCCCTGGCGGAGATAAGCATTTTAAAAGAGAAGCAAGATGGAGATTATTATCTGACTTCCCTCTTAATTGACGCCCTCAGCAATTACAAGGAGATCAAATCGGACAAAGTAAAGGTAGATTTCCTGGTCGAGCAGCACAAAAAATTTACTTTTCGTCGATGGAATCGAGAGATCGGGGGAGACCTTTGCATGGCATCCTCTGTTTTGCTGCGAGGAAAACCGTACACCATTTTTTTAAATGCCGATGCCATGGGTAAATCTATCCAAGGAGCTGGCGGGTTGCTGGTTCTTGGTTCCGCCATCAAATTTCTTCTCTACCGGACGAAAAATACCGATTCCAAAAAAAACAGAATGTATCCAGAGATCTGGCTCCGCGAAGCATTTCAGGATCTCCAGAATATTTTTGAAAGTTTTGATGGAACGATGATGGTATCCTTGATTTTCGGTTTGGTGGATGACCAGAGCGGGTTGATCTATTTTATCAATGCCGAGCACCCCTGGAGTATTATATACCGTGACAAAAAAGCCAGATTTGCTGAAACTGGCATGCATCTGCGTAAAATCGGCACCCCTTTCCAGGAACAGGCTAAAATATATATTCAAACCTTAATGCTTCAACCCGGCGATATCTATATAACCGGTTCGGACGGTCGTGATGATGTGGTTATCGGTAGCAGCCAAGACACTGGTCAACGAGTCATCAATGAAGATGAGACTTTAATATTAGATATCATTCAAAATGCGCAAGCCGACCTAAAAGAGATTGCTAAACAGCTAAGACAAAAGGGGGAACTAACCGATGATCTTTCTCTCATGCGTATCGAATTTCTCCGCACGCAAAACCAACCGGAACCTGAAATTCAGGATAGAATCAGTGATCTTCTCAAAAGAGCCCAGCAGGCAAGAAGGGCAAACGACCTTGAGGCCAGCTTGCAGCTAGTTAACGAGGCGTATCAGCTTGATCACTATCATCAAGAGACCTTAAAAAGCCTGGTTCAGATCAGTATGGCACAGGAGCAATACAATAAAGCCCTGTACTATGCCGACAAGTATTTGCATCAATTTCCAGAAGACTCAGAATACTTTTACCTTGCATCTCTTTGCGCGCGCTATAGCGAACAATTGAGCCATGCTGCGGATTATGGGGAAAGATTGCGGTTGCGGGCGCCATACCATTTGCCGAATTTGATCAATTTATGCGAAACCTACGATCAACTCGGTATGTATGATCAGGCTCATATCATTATCCAGGAGGCAAAAAACATTAACCCGGATGACCCTCAGGTGCAAAAGCACTATCAGCAATTGAGCTTTGGAGCTGATTTGATATAGAGGTTGGGATAGGGTTTTAAAAAAATTCTGTACATCTATCCGGAGCAAGCGAAATGTGGTAGGCATTCATTTTTCTCTGTTCGGAGAAAAGCCCGCCTAAAGCTTGTGTACGAAAATTTTTCAGAAATGAATTCGGAAAAAATTTTGTCCCTAAAAAAAACGTATTGTTTTTTCCAGCCTCATATCAAATTTATGCTAAGAAAATTTGACCGTTGAGGTATATAGTATGCGTTTATTCGCTTTTAGCACATTCTTCGCTTTTTTACTGTCGCTAAGCCCTGCCATGGCTCTTCAATTTGGTGATGCAGCATTCGCAAAAAAATTATGTTCTGCTTGGAACAATAGCTCCCTGCCAAAACGTCTTGGAGAAAAAGGAAAAGATTTCGGAGGCATCCAAGGCAATGGCTGGATCGACTTTAAAACAGGCGAAAGCGGCGCACCAGAAGGCTATCAAAAAATTGTTTCAGGTCGCAGAGACTGCTCTTCCTGGCCAAAATTCCAGCTGGTTCTGAAAAAAGATGATAATGGTATGGCCAAATGCGATGTCAATGAATCCGGAGCCTATGACGGTTCAAACCTAACCTGGCAGTTTATCCCCAAAACGGAACACTGGTTTAACCTGGCAAAATCATTTGGAATGATGGATTTCATGAAATTGATGAACGGTTTCCGCGGACCTATGTTTTTTGCAAAGCAAAACCAGGGTAATTTCCAGATATTCTGGAGACTTGGTGCGAGGATCGGCGTGAACTCTGACTGGCAGAGCGGTTGTCAAGGGATTGATGTAGATTCCACCCAAAGCGAAATTGATAGTTATAAAAGGAAATTTGGAATCCAGTAATCCATTTTTTAGACTCGGCGGGATTATCCCGCCGTACCTGTCTTTCTACCGAAATGGTCTGTTTCGCCCCTTGCTGATTATTCTGTAAACGGATATGATGTGAAAAGGTCTGACCTTGGAAATAACCAAATTCTAAATATTTCTTTTTATGCATCTGAATTTGTTCTTTACCCAGAAAAATTCAGGTAAAATTATTCGTTCCCAAACCCAGCCGAACCCGGAGGGAGAATCCCGGGAAACAGTTTCAGTGCCAAAAAACCAGATCCTTCTTTATTTAAGGAAGATCACAATCCGAAGAGGTAAACCTTTTAGATCTAGCCAACCTGAACAAAGAACCCCTGCTTAGGATACCTCAGCGCCCTCCCTCTACGGGAAAAAAATAACCACACAATGATCATTTTACTTGACTTTTCTCTCTAATCTTCCATATTATGACTGAATGGTCGGTCAAAAATAAGAAAGGCTTGTCATTGTGGCACCCAAAATCGTAAATCAAACGGAACGAAAAAAACAGATTATTCTGGCAGCAATACCTATTATTGCATCTAGAGGTATAAACCAGACCAGAATAGAGGATATCGCCTCGGCCGCTCTAATAGGCAAAGGCACCATTTATGAATATTTTTCCTCAAAGGAGGATCTGTTCCAAGGCTGCTTTCATCATGTTATGCAGGAATTTTTCCTTCTTGTTGATCAACAGTTGCCCCCTTCCGAATCTCCGGAAGAAATCATAAGGTCACTTTTCCAAAACATAGGCAAACAGTTCCACTCTTTGCCACCAGAATATTTTTTTATTCTTTCTGATATTTGGATGGCCGCTTCAAAGGCTACCTTCTTAGACCAGGAAAATCCTTACGACCTGAATATTTACCTACGCCAATTTCGAAACCTGATTGTAGATTTAATCCAGAGAGGAATATCAGCGGGAACATTCCGCAAGGTCAATGTTCATTACTATTCTGTTCTAGCAGGCGCAATTTTTGATGGTCTGGTTCTGCATTGGATTTTGGATAAAAAAAGCCTGGATATGATGACCGCATTGAAAGAATTTTCTGAGATGTTTTTAAATTCCGTCAGAGCTTAACCAAAACGAAAGGAAAAAATTTTATGGGTGATCACAAAAACTGCCGTTTTTGTCCTTACCATAGGGCGTACGTATTGAAAAAACCAGCTTTTCAGTTTATTAAAATACTGAAAAAGCTAGTTTTTGTGACCGCCCTTATGAATAAACTCCCTTTTCACTTTCTATGCATTTTTTTATTTTTTGCATCATTGAAAGATAGCTTTGGTCTTTCTGCGACCGATATCATTCGTTCCTCGGAAAATGCCATGCGCGGAAACACCCAAAGAGCGGATATGGAGATAACAATCAAAACAAAACGTTGGACCAGAACCATGATGATGCGATCTTGGGAGAACCGGCTCCAAAAGAAGAGTTTTTCTGTTATCCTTAGTCCGGCAAAAGATGCGGGCAACAGGTTTTTACTTATTGATAAACGTATGTGGCATTATCTTCCTAAACTACAGCAGACAATTAAAATATCTCCATCTATGATGCTGCAATCCTGGATGGGGTCAGATTTTTCCAATGATGATATTGTGAAAGAGTCCAGCATTATCAACGATTATAATCATATTTTGGATGGCATCCACTCCATAGATGGTCACCAGTGCTACCGTATTCTTTTAAAACCAAAACCAGATGCAGCAGTTGTCTGGGGGAAAATTGTATATTATAGCCGGACACAAGACCATCTTCCTGTAAAGGAAGAATATTACAATGAACATGACATTCTAAAAAAAATTTTATCCTTTTCAGAATATAAAAAAGTAAATGACAGGGTGATTCCTACTTTCTACAAAATGGAAACTGTTGGCAGGCAGGATCAGTATACAATCATGAAAATTCGTAATGCTCTTTTTAATCTCCCCCTTCCGGCCACAATCTTCTCGCTGCAAAATTTAACAGCGCGTTAATGTTATGAACTTTTCCAAAGATATACTCGAAACACTTTGGTTCTCGGGTTTTATACTGGCTAAAGGGTGTGTCGACATCGCTGGCATTGCCTTGCGATATCCGAAAACCAAAATACCTTTAGTATAAAAACCTGAGAAGTTCATAACTGGTGCAATACAAATCAAGGGAGCTCCATAATGCAGGTTCAAACTGTTTTTTTACTGGCGTGGCGCAATATCTGGCGAAATCGACGACGAACAATTTTAACGCTTTTTACGATTATTACAGGCAGCTCTTTAATTATTTTTATGAACGCGATTGCCAAGGGTGGTCATGACCAGATGATTGATGACGCAGTTACAATCAATACCGGTCATCTACAAATTCACGAAAAAGGGTATTGGGCGAATCGAACTATGGAGTATGCCTTTGCACCCGACCCAAAACTTTTCAATTACCTAAAAAGGAATCAACGGATTGCAGGTCATAGCCAGCGCATTATGGCTGACGCGCTTCTATCCTTCCAGAACGGTAGTGCAGGCGCAATGATTCAAGCGGTTGATCCAGCTCAGGAAATATTCGTTTCCAATCTACACACAAAAATTCTTCCCGGAGGACGCTACCTGAAAACTGAAGATCGGCAGCACGCAATCCTAGGTGAAAGCCTGGCACGACAGCTTGGCGTTGTCACTGGCGATACCCTTGCCATGATCTCTCAGGGGCTGGACGGCTCCATTGCTGCGGAAAAATTGAAAGTTGTTGGCCTTTTCAGATCCGGAAATCCTGAGTATGATAGAACACTACTCATCATGCCATTCATCCAGGCAAAAGAGACATTCTCTATGGATGGACATATCCATGCCCTCGCCATTCGACTATACAATCCAACAAATCTGAATACAGAGGTCAAAAAATTAAATTCACTGACTCATGCAAAAAAATTAGAAATATTAGGATGGAACCAATTGATGCCCGAGCTTGTGCAATTTATTGCAATGGATGATATAAGCGGTTATATTTTTGACGCAATTCTTTTTTTGATCGTTGCCTTCGGTATACTCAATACGATCCAGATGTCCGTTTATGAACGGACAAAGGAATTCGGGATTATGTCGGCCTTGGGAACACAGCCAGGACAAATCACATTTATGATTCTCATGGAGTCAGGAATTATTGCATGGATCGGAATTGTGATAGGCCTGCTCTTAGGATACGCCATCAGTTACTATTTTTTTCTACATCCAATCGACTATTCCAACTATTCTCAGGAGATGGCTGTATGGGGAATTGCAACTACCAAATTTCCTGCTGATGCCTCAGCGCTTAATTTTGCAGTAACGGCTATAGTCACTTTTCTCCTTGCTATATGCTTCTCGCTCTTACCAGCATTGCGCGCTGCGAAACGAAACCCCGTAGAAGCAATCCGTCACCATTAAAGGAATCGACATGAAAATTATATTACTCATTGCATGGCGTAATGTATGGCGCAATAAGCGGAGGTCTCTAGTTGTTATCTCCTCTATCAGCATGGGGATCTTCGCTATGATTTTATCCATGGGACTCATCAATGGCATGAACCGTCAAATGGTTGATAATGC